>JAWSUQ010000108.1:0-8040 GCA_033549265.1 Bacillota bacterium | reverse complement strand
AAGTGGCCTGGGAGGGTTAGCTGTACCGTTAGTGACTTCAGTTTCCACATCACTAGCTGCAAGAAAAGGATTGTTGATCCGTAACCGAACCAATTTTGAAGGGGCCAGAAATCTGAACGCAGTTGTATTCGATAAGACAGGTACTCTGACCAAAGGCGAGTTTGGTATAACTGACATTATTCTCGAACAAAATTTCGAGGAAAACAACGTCATAACTTTGGCGGCTTCGTTAGAGGCCCAATCTGGACATCCAATAGCCAAGGGAATAGTTCAAGAAGCGAAAGAGCGTGGTTTGCGGATTAAAGACCCGGACGCATTCACCTCTTTAACCGGTAAAGGACTGGAAGGTCAAATAGAAGGAATAGAAGTTAAATTGGTAAGTCCAGGGTATATGAAAGAACACAAAATTTACTATCCGCAAGATAAATATGCCCAGATATCCGCTCAAGGAAAAACCGTTGTTTTTGTCTTAATCGATAACCAGTTGGCAGGGATGCTGGGACTTGCGGATAAAATCAGGGAAACTTCGTTGCCTGCCATTAGAAAGCTAAAAGAAATGGGGATTCAATCCATAATGTTGACTGGGGATAATAAGCAGGTTGCCAATTAGGTTGGACAGCAACTTCAATTAGATCAAGTTATAGCAGAAGTATTACCTCATGACAAAGCAGAGATAATCAAACAATTGCAGGAAAAAGGGTTAAAAGTGGCAATGACAGGAGACGGTGTTAATGATGCTCCAGCCCTCGCTACTGCAGATTTGGGAATTGCTGTGGGAGCAGGAACAGATGTAGCCATTGAAACAGCCGATGTTATTCTGGTTAAAAATAATCCTGAAGATGTTGTTTCTATCCTGCAACTTTCAAAAATTACTTATGGAAAAATGATACAAAATCTTTGGTGGGCAACTGGGTATAACATTGTGGCTCTGCCTTTAGCTGCAGGCATTTTATACCAAGCTGGAGTTCTCTTAAGTCCGGCGGTGGGAGCTGTATTAATGTCATTGAGCACAGTGATTGTAGCTGTTAATGCTAAATTACTTAAAGGTTAAGAACCTGTAATAATTTACCCATAAAACGGCGCCTTCAATTAATTTTATTCTAAACAGAAGCTAATCAGGCGCAAAAGGCATAGGAGGAAGAACTCAGCAAGTTCTTTATTTAAACACATCATCAACTGCAATTAAAAAATTATTAGAACAATAAAGGATTTTATTAAAAGGTAACGAATATTTCTTACAACAAAATATTTGGAGCAGGTGCCCCCGCGGGGGAGAATAGGGAATCAGGTTAAAGTCCTGAGCGGTCCCGCCACTGTAGCCAGGGATAAGCTTTATCACAGCCACCCGTGTCAACTAAGGCATTGGGGAAGGGATAAAGGTAAGATGATCTGGAAGCCAGGAGACCTGCCTAGCTCCTATAAACAACATATCATTTTTTCGGAAATAAAGGTATGTTAAAGGGATGATGGTAAAGTCCCCAGCGTAATTAAAGCTGGGGACTTTATTTTTTTTCACAAAAAATAAGTATTGAGGAGGAATCCAGATGGAAAAAATGCTTTTCCAGATTGACAATAACAAATGCAGGGGGTGTCGTCGCTGTGAGATGGCTTGTTCTTGGACCGGTAGTGGTGCCACTAACCCCAGAATGGCGGGAATTAAAATCAAGAAGATAGAGGAGGAAGGGAAAGATTATCCAATGTTAAGCCAAACTTGTTATGACGACTTTTGTGGTAAAGAGCATCTAAAAGATCGTGGAAAAAAGATTCCTTTATGTGTTAGTACCTGCATTTTTGGAGCAATCACAATTCAAAGGGGAGTTGAAGTTGATGAGTAAAATCTGGTATGGGTGGGCAGGCAAGATTTTATGGGTTAATTTAGACAGAGGAGAAATTAAAACACAAGAATTACCTCAAGAGCTGACTAGAGAGTATTTAGGGCAGTCGGGAATTAATGCTAAGTTATTATATGATTTGACGACAGGTGATACTGATCCGCTTAGTCCTGAGAACCCTCTGATCTTTGGAGTAGGACCTTTAGCCGGCAGTCTGGCCCCTTGTTCAGGACGCTATACGGTAACTGCGTTATCGCCACTAACTGGAATATTTGGTGAGTCCAATTCCGGAGGGCATTTTGGGCCGGAGCTTAAAAATGCAGGCTATGACCATATTGTGATAACTGGAAAAGCTGCTGAACCGGTTTATCTTTGGATTAACGATGATGAGGTAAAGTTAAAGTCTGCGTTACACTTGTGGGGCAAGACCACCTGGGAGACGGAAAAGCAACTTAAAGTTGAGTTAGGACAGGATAGTGCGCAAGTGGCAAGTATAGGGCCTGCGGGAGAAAATATGGTGCGCTTTGCCGCAATTATCAATAATCTTTGCCGGGCAGCTGCCAGAACAGGTATGGGAGCAGTTATGGGCTCAAAAAACCTAAAGGCGGTGGTTATAAAGGGCAACAAAGGTATTGCAGTAAAACGTCCAGAACAATTTTTGGAAATTGTTCACCAGTGTGAAGGGGATATATTAAAAGATCCCTTATATGAAGTGGCCTCCACTTTAGGAACTACAGCCATTACCGGTTTAGCTCAAATGTTAGGATTCTTGCCTACAAAAAACTTTCAGCAGTCAGCCTTTGACCAAGCGGATAACTTGCGAGGGGAAGTATTGATGCAGGAATATGTAACAAAGCACAAGGGCTGCTTTAACTGTCCTGTAAGCTGCAGCCGGTATTATCGGGTAACGGAAGGGCCTTATGCGGGAGCAACAGGTGAGGGGCCGGAGTATGAAAGTATTTCTGCCTTAGGCTCTAAATGTGGTAACGGCAATTTGCCTTCAGTATTAAAAGCAAATACCCTTTGTAATCAACTGGGATTAGATACTATATCTACCGGCAATATGATTGCCTGGGCCATGGAATGCTTTGAGAAGGGATTAATTAAAGAAAATGACTTAGACGGTAAGAAACTGGAGTGGGGGAATCATACTCTGGAGGTAAAATTAATCGAACAGATTGCTTACCGGCAGGGAATAGGCAATATACTGGCCGAGGGAGGCATTAGAGCAGCAGCTAAATTTGGTGGAATTGATTTTCTGGTTCACAGCAAAGGGATGGACTATCCGGCAGTGGATGTCAGGGGCACAAAAGGGATGGCCTTGTCCTTTGCTGTATCACCTAGGGGTGGAGACCATCTGAAAGGTTTACCTTTATATGAAGTAGCTCCGGATATTTATAAGGATGATATTAAAGAAGAGCTGGGTATTGAGACAACATCAGAATATTGGAGGCAGTATGCCACAAAAGCTCAATTGATGCTCTGGCACGAAAACTGGCATTGTGTGGTAGATTCATTAGGGTTATGCAAGCTGGAGGGTATTGCTATTAAACCATTGAAGCCCAAACATTTCAGAGACCTGCTGGCTGCAGCTACCGGTTGGGATATTAGGGTAGAGGAACTAGAAAAAATCGGAGAAAGGATCTGGAGTCTGGAGCGATTAATTGGTATTAGGGCAAAACAGATTAGCCGAAAGGATGATTTGCCCCCAAAACGGTTATTAACGGAGCCAATTGCTAATGGTAACAATAAAGGGGAGAGGTTAGAAGAGAAAGATTACAATGATATGCTGGACGAATATTATCAACTGCGAGGCTGGAGCATAGAAACTGGCAACCCCACCGTAGAGACATTATCTAAGTTGAATTTGCAATCGACCTAAACTCTGGGAGGGAGAAAATGTTATGGTGAAAGTAAAATATTACTCTATCTATGCCTTGGCAACAGGTAAGCTGGAGGAAGTTTTCTATCCAGGTGTAGACTTTAACACAGAGCAGATTTCCTTGGCTTATCTGTTAACATTGTTGCTAGATAAATATGGTCATCCATTGGCAGAAAAAATTTTTGATGATGAACAGCAGTTCAGACCATTATTCTGGCTTATATTAGACGGTGAGCGCCTTAAGCTTCCTAAGAATCCATTGGAATTGGAACACATTTTCCTTAATGTGTCTCCAGGAACTGAAAGGGAAGTCATTATTTCCACTCCAATGCTGGTTGGGGGATAGAAAATGGCCTGGGAACGCCTTTTCTTCATATAACATCATGTGTAATGGAGCTATGCATTATTTGGATCTTTCGGACAGGGTTCGGCTCTCTTCGCCTCCACCAAGTCTAAACTCGAATATTGATACAATGAAAAGTCCTTGATATAAGGGCTTTTTTGCTTTTTAGGGGTGAAATCATACAGTTAAATTTGCTTATTTATAGATGCTTGATGTGAAAAATGAAGAAAATGCACACCCTGGGGCAAATTTGATTAAGGGGTTGCACTTTTTAGCGGAAATGTAGACGACGTATTGATATGTTTCCACAGACAAGCCAGGATGAGAGCCACTCAATTTCGGAAAACTCTACATGGGGAATTAGAAGACGGTTTGAGCAGGGTAAAGTAATAGTTAACCACACAAAATTCCTGGGGTATGATAAAGATGAAAACGGTGATCTTATTATCAATAAACAGCAGGCTAAAATTGTTTAAAGAATTTATAATGATTACCTTGATGGAAAGGGGCCAAGCAGAATAGCCAGGGAGCTTCTCTTACTTTGCTTGTCTTGCTTGGAACCGGAACAATAAATTCTTATTTACTAAAGTTTTTAGCCGAAATCTATAACAAGGAAGAGGATATCATTGTGAAACATCGAAGTAATAATATTAATTTTTACTAATGATTTACTATATACCTTAAAGGCGGTGTTCTAATTGACGTCACCTGATCCAAATAACTCGGCGTGGTTTGTGGCCACTAAGCTACATCCGCCGGTTGTTCGCAATGATATTATACGACGTCCACATATGGAAGAAGTGCTTCGTCGCTCTGTAAGTACGCTCCCCCTTACCCTTCTTTCTGCACCAGCGGGGTATGGGAAGACAACTATGTTATCTGCCCTTCCTTCGCTACTACCAGACTATCCTTTAGCTTGGGTTACCTTGGAAACAGAAGATAATGACCCTATACGCTTTATTAGTTTGCTAGCTACTGTTTTGCAGCGATTACACCCAGATTGTGGCCGCTCGGTTTGGCCTCTAATTTCCGGTGGTGCAGTATCGGGTTCCGGCATGAAGCATGCTGTGGGTATCCTGATTAATGATATTGTGCAATACCTGCCAAAGCCAATCATCCTGGTGCTAGACGATTTGCACTTTGTGACTGAACCTGCAATCCATGTTGCCCTAGATTACTTGCTTGAACAGCGGCCACAAAACCTTCACGTGGCCATAGGTACACGGCATGACCCGCCCTTGAGGTTAACTAGGTTGGCTGCTAGAAGGCAGTTGAGTGAATTGCGTCGGGCTGATCTAAGCTTAAACCAGGAAGAGTCCCATAAACTGCTTAACGACACTTTGGGACTCAACCTGTCCGCTACGGAGGTGACTATCCTTCAAGAACGGACGGAAGGATGGCCAGGCGTTTTATGTTTGCTAGCTGGCCCCCTAGGTCGTATGGATACTCTAGAGGACCGTACTCAGTTCATGACAACTATAACCCACACAGAGCAGCAAGCATTGGATTTCCTGGCTGAGGAAATACTTATTAACCTACCAGAAGATATCCGCCAGTTTCTCATGCAAACCTCAATTCTTGCTGAAATGACTCCTTCGACCTGTCAGACTGTCACTGGGCGGGATGATGCTCCCGAAGTGCTGGCGGGACTATACAGGCGCAACCTGGCAATTGCCTCTCTCACGACTGAGACGGATGGTGAACCTATTTATCGTTATCACGCCCTGTTCGCCAGACTGCTAACCATACAGTTAGAACGTGAACTGCCTAAGGAAAAAATCGTAGAGCTACATCGAAGGGCAGCAGAAGTTCAGAAGACACCCGGTCGTGCCATATCCCACTATTTTTCAGCCTGTCTCTGGGATCAGGCCGCACAGTTGATGGTCCGGTCCGGTATGGAACTGCTTCATCGTGGTATGGCTGCGACCTTTCGACAGTGGTATGGTGCTCTACCCAGCGAGATGAGGAACTATTACTCCCGTTTGAAAATTTTAATGGCTCGCTGTGAAATTCATCGTGGTGAATACGGCATTGCCGGTAAACTGTTAAACGAGGCCAGGAAAGCCTTCGCCGCAAAAGGTGATACTGTGGGAGAAGGAGATACCCTTACTTCTTTGATTACTCTCAGTTATGAGAGTAATGACCGAAGATCTACAGCTAAGTATGTTAAGCGAGCTCTGGAGCTGCCACTAAATCCTATGGGTCAAGTTGCTGCTCAGCTTGCACAAGCCTGGTTGTATATGTACGACTGTGATTGGGAAGGTGCCTGCGCAAGTATACGTAAGGGCCTTGCAATTCCTTCCGCTACCGGTGATCGGAGGGCGGACGTTATTGGCATTACCTATATGAGTGCCCCTATGGCCAGTATGCCTGGCTGCCTTGAGGTGACGGAAAGTTATTGTGCTGAAGTTAGTAGTCTTGCTCTGCCTGACACGGCTTGGTACCTTTGTGCTCAAGAGCTGGGAATCTGGCCTCTATTATGGCGAGGGCAGATCGAGGAGGCGCTGGTCAGGGCAAAGACAGCAGAAGACTTGCGTCAGAGAATAGGTGGGTATCCTTTTATAGGTAACGATTTACCACTATTGTTATCAGTCCTTTATTTAGCCAAAGGAGATCTAGGTGAAGCGGAACGGGTAGTCGATACGTTGGTCCAGCGTGTGGAAAAGACCGGTCGCAGCAAAAGGATGTTACAAATTCACGCCGCCGGACGCTCTTTAGCATTGCTGGGCCGATCTGAAGAAGCTTTAGTTATGCAGCAAAGACTTGCGGCTTTAGATGAGAATTTTCCCTTGACGGAGTATTTACTTTACCATCTGAAGGGGCTGCTTGCCTTGTTGGGTGGCGACGAAGCGGAAGCCTCTCCTGCTTTGGAAAGGGCTGCGAATCTAGAGGTTCAACTTCCTATGGCTCATGTTGGTGGTAGCGCTAGGTTGCTCCTGGCACGTCTGTTCTTAGATAAGGGACAATTTGATAAAGCATTTACTATTGCTTGCCCTATTCTAAGGGAGTGGAACAACAGGGCTACCCCTGGTTATGCCCTTCTTGACGGCCCGGCTATACTGCCGGTGTTAAATTTGGCGTCTGAGCGTAAGGATGCTTGCGCAACCCGTTTGTTGCACCTCTTTTCCGGGAGCCTAAACAAAGTGCAGGAATTTAACACAGTCATAGATAACAATGCCTTGAAAGACCAATTACCTGAGCCTCTTACTCCTCGTGAATGTGATGTACTAAGGTTGCTCATCGCAGGTCGCACTAACATCCAAATTAGTACTGAACTCCACGTTTCCAAGGAGACAGTCAAAAGCCACGTTGCCCATATATTTCGCAAGCTTGACGTTCATTCCCGAACCAAGGCGGCCATTCGCGCTCGGGAACTGGGTTTCTAAACTGGGAGACAGCACCTAGGTGCCGGCTTTCTAATATCCTATCAAGTTTCTCACCCATACGGGGGATAAAAAAATTCACCCCTTTTATCGAACAAATCACTACTTTTGGGGAAGAAACACACCACACCTTTTGGTATCATGAAAGTGTACTAAGGAGGTGTTTTTTCATGTCCAAAATGCTTAATACAGAAACACTGGAAGCCATGGGGGTTGGGTTTGCAATCTTAGGCGTGACTAGCTACGCCTTACCAGTGCGTTTTCGGGTCCGCGGACAGTTTGTTGAATGTGGGGTCCCAACTTGGAGTGGTGTTGGCGATTTGCTAGAAAAGGCAGAGAAAATCACATTGGTAGCCGTTCAAAACTATGGGACTAATCTTCGTTGGCTTTTCCTCAAGGGAGCAGGCACCGTAGTAAAGGATCCCGACTGGGAGGGAATCGTGTCCCCGCAAGGTGGCCGGGTTGACCCAGGAGATTTATACCAACTTCTGCGCATAGAGCCAAAGCGCATGGAACTATTTGATGAGCAACTGGGTTGGGGTTTTCGGGAAACAGCGGATTTTTAAAATGTAAAAGATTGTTTTTGACCACATTGAAGGA
>JAWSUQ010000107.1:0-8099 GCA_033549265.1 Bacillota bacterium | reverse complement strand
GTCCTTTGGTTGCAGACGTTTTAGGATGTGATTGTTACGCAATCTCAAATTTTACTTGGAAAGACCAATATGAGAGGTTTGAAATTTCGAAGGATATTATTAAAAGATTTGCTGAAGCGAATGAGAGCATCGCTCATTATATTAGATATGCACTTTCCTTTGGTGATATTACTAATGGATGTAAAGTATCTAATGTCGGTTTTATTTGTAGAACAATTAACCATGGGTTTGTTAAAGAGATCAAAAGTAAGTATAATCCTGAAATATTTCTAACTCTTGGAAAATCCGCAGTAATAAATAATGTGAATTTTAGAAACTTGGCTAGTACAATAATTATAACTGAGGGAGTAGAATTAGCGTCTAATAATAACGCAGTCAAATTACCATTATCTACGCTTGATACACATAATTATATTGCTGCATGTGAATATGTTATTGCAAAAGCTGGTTGGAGCACAGTTTCGGAAGGATTAATTGGGGGATCTAAGCTTATTTTGTTGGATAGACCAAGTGTGTATGAAGATACATTTATTATAAACAAACTCAAAAAAGAAAAATTAGCAATATCAATAACAGAAGATCAATTAAAAAACTTGGATTTTGATTTAATAAAAAGTTGTGCAGATGAGAAAATAGACACAAAAAAACTTGCTTCAATTAAGAGTGATACAAGAACTATTCTGAAAATATTAAATGTAATCAAATAAAGAGGTGCACAAAATGAAAACTATTATTTTAGCTGGTGGAAGCGGAACAAGGCTTTGGCCATTAAGCAGAGAGAGATACCCAAAACAGTTTATTAAACTTCAAGGTAAGGTAGAATCTCTCTTTCAAGAGACTTTTAAAAGGAGCTTATTACTTTCAAATATCGATGATATTTATGTCGTAACAAATGAAAAATATAAGTTCTTAGTAATGGGAGCAGTTGAAGAACTCGGCTGTTCATATAATGAAGAAAATATTCTAGTGGAACCTGAAGCAAAGAATACTTTGCCTGCAATTTATGCAGGGGTTAATGAAATTGTTAAGAAAGGTCAAGATTGTGTCGTGGTATTCCCTTCAGATCACATGATAGTAAAAGGTGAAGAATTTGCTGCTATTATTAAAGAATCTGAATCATTAACGAAAGATTCAATTATAACCTTCGGCATCAAACCAGATGGGCCTAATACTGGTTATGGTTATATATGGCCAGGAGAGAAAAAGCTAAATGGATTTGTAGTGAATTCTTTTAAAGAAAAACCGACACCAGAAAAAGCTGAAGAATATATTTCTAAGGGATACTATTGGAATGCAGGAATCTTTATGTTTGATTCAGCATTGTTTTCGAGTGAGGTTAAAACGTACTCTCCAGAAATTTTTAATGCATTTGAAACAAGTGACAATATTAAAGTTGCTTTTTCAAAGATTAATACCAAAATTTCAATAGATTATGGAATTATGGAAAAGAGCGATAAGGTAGCTGTTGTTCCTGTAGATATTGGTTGGAATGATTTGGGTAGTTTTGACTCATTCTATGATGTATTCCAAGAAGACAAAAATGAGAACATTTCAGACGAACAGAATATTATTATCGATTCGAAAAACAACCTTATTCAATCATGCAATGGCAAAATAGTTGCTGCAGTAGGTGTTGAAGATTTAATTATTATAGACAATAGAGATGCACTCTTAGTTTGTAAGAAAGATCAATCACAAAAGGTTAAAAATGTTGTAGATACATTAAAGGAAAGAAATGATCTTAGAACTGAGTACAGTGTTCAAGACTACAGACCATGGGGGAATTACAAGGTTTTAGAAGAGGAAAAAGATACTTTTAAAATTAAAAGAATAACCGTAAATCAAGGAAAACGACTCAGCTATCAATTACATCATCATAGAAGCGAACACTGGATTGTAGTGAGAGGTATGGCAAAAGTCACTGTTGATGGCGAAGAGAAATTTGTGCGGTCTGGTGAAAGTATTTTCTTTAGAGAAGGGCAAAAGCATCGTCTTGAGAATCCTGGAAAAACGCCATTAGAAATTATTGAAGTACAAATGGGGCAGTATCTCGAAGAAGATGATATCGTTAGATTTGATGACGAATACGGTAGAAAGTAAGGATTTAGATTATGAACTACATGGACAATTTCAAAAAATGGATTGATATTGAAATTATAAATGAAGAAGTCAGAAAAGAGTTATTAGCTATCCAAAATAATGATGCTGAAATTAAAGAAAGATTCTACAAAAATCTTGAGTTTGGAACAGGAGGACTTCGGGGAATCATCGGAGCTGGAACAAATAGAATCAATATATACACTGTTAGGAAAGCAACACAAGGATTAGCGAATTTCATCAATCAATCCAGCTCTAACGAAAATATTAGCAGTGTGGCGATAGCGTATGATTCAAGACATTTTTCAGATATATTTGCAGAAGAAGCAGCTTTAGTTCTAGCTGCAAATAATATCAAAGCATATGTATTTGATTCATTAAGACCAACGCCAGAGCTATCGTTTGCAGTTCGTCATTTGAACTGTGATGCGGGTATTGTTATTACTGCAAGCCATAATCCACCCGAATATAATGGTTATAAAGTATATGGGTCAGATGGTGGGCAAATCACATTAGAAACGGCAAATGCAATTATTTCTGAGATAAACAAATTAGATATATTTGATGATGTGAAAACTTGTATTAAAGAGGATGCCATAAATAGAGTGCTGCTTTCATATATTGGAGATGATGTTGACAAGGAGTACTTAAATAGAGTAACAGAATTATCTATTAATCCTTATATATCTCAAGAGGTTGAGGATTTTAAAATAGTGTATACTCCAATACATGGAACAGGCTTAATACCAATTGAAAGAGCATTATCAATGTTAGGCTGATGATCTACATATTGTGGCGTCTCAAAAAGAGCCAGATGGTAACTTCCCAACAGTAAAATCTCCAAATCCAGAAGAAAGAGAAGCATTGACTGAGGGTATTAAACTTGCAGAGATTATTAATGCTGATATTGTACTAGGAACGGACCCAGATGCCGATAGAGTTGGAGTTGTTGTTCGAAATAAAGAAGGCAATTATGAATTACTAACAGGCAATCAAATAGGGGCCTTACTTACTCATTATCTGATTTCAAACAAAAAGGACATAAACTCAAGAGATGCTGTAATCAAGACTATTGTTACATCAGAATTGGGTGCTAATATTGCCAAATCTTATGGTGTTTCAGTCTTTGATACACTAACTGGATTTAAATTCATAGGGGAAATGATCGGAGAGATTGAAGAAAAGAATGATTATAACTTCATATTT
The DNA here is from genome assembly GCA_033549265.1 of Bacillota bacterium. GTDB lineage: Bacteria > Bacillota > Desulfitisporia > Desulfitisporales > JAWSUQ01 > JAWSUQ01. Next base: position 4,796 of record JAWSUQ010000107.1, on the reverse strand, counting down.
GGATATGAAGAAAGCTATGGTTATCTTGCAGGAACTTTTGTAAGAGACAAAGATGCAGTGATTTCAAGCATGTTAATTGTTGAAATGGCAGCATTTTATAAATCACAGGGATTATCTTTATTAGATGCAATCGACAATCTATACCAGAAGTACGGGTATTATTCTGATGCATTGGATAGCTTTACTTTCAAAGGTATTGATGGCCAAGATACCATAAAGTCAATAGTGGACAAATTTAGAAACACTGAAGAGCTCATTAATGAATTCCCAGATGTTCAGATAGTTGAAGATTATAAATTGCAAGAAAGGTTTACTACTGGATTAGCTCAGACTGAAAGAATTGAATTACCCTCATCGAATGTAATTAAGATACATTTGTCTGATCAGTCATGGTTTGCAGTAAGACCTTCGGGGACGGAGCCTAAGTTAAAAATATACTATTCAGCGATTGCTGATACAGGTTGTAAATCGCACAGCAGATTGAACGCTTTGAAAACTTCAGTAGATAAGTTCACTAAGAGTTACATGAAATCAAAGAGTATTGAATGAAATATAATTAATAAATATAATTATTCTATTTTATGTCTAAGATAACGAGATTTAACTAATGTTATTGATATGAATGACACGGCGTTGTTTTCATCAAATTCATTGAAACACATCATATAATAGCTTAAACTAGAGATTCCAAACCTTACAAAAAACAAAAAGGCTTCTTTAAATTCTATGACGACATTTGTTAGAGCGCTATATATCCACTATATATCTATAAACCGTTGGATGGAAAAAACTAACATGATTCAGTGGATATAAGAGGAAATCTTCAGATTTTGTGATAGCAAATAAGGGGTGTTTTATTGGTAATAGTTGTGAAATCAAAATGAATTTTAGATATAGATTAGATGAAATTTTGATACGAATTATTATAATATGAAAAAATTGCAAATCTTTTCAAGGAGTTAAAATTATGAGCAAAGCTATGGAAGATTTCAAAAACAAGTTCAAAACTGAAGAGTTCTTGATTTATGAAAGTAAATACTGGGTTTGGTCATTACGTCCAGTCCAGGCTACTCTTGGAGCTGGTGTACTTTTCTTAAAACGTGAATGCCCAGTTTTTAGTGAAATGAATCAAGAAGAATTCTCTGATTTAAATGATATTATTAAAGTCATTGAGAAAACATTAAAAAAGACATTTAATTATGACATTATGAATTATCTCATGCTTATGATGGTGGACAAGCAGGTTCATTATCATGTTATACCAAGATATGAAAGAACTATTGATTTTGCAGGAACATCATGGAAAGATTTAGGTTGGCCAGGAGTACCAAACTTAGCTGGCAATGAAATAGATATTAAAAAACTGCATGAGATTCAGGATGCAATAAAAGAAAATTTGATATTCTAGGTACTAATATAACAGTTCTGAGGGAGGAATAATTTTGAAAAAGTACAAAGTAGGTTATACGACAGGTGTGTATGATATGTTTCATATTGGACATCTCAACATTTTAAAGAGAGCTAAGGAACAATGTGAACACTTAATTGTCGGAGTCACGAGGGACGAATTAGTATCATATAAAAATAAGAAAGCTATTATACCTCATGAAGAACGTATGGCAATTGTAGAAAGTATTAAATACGTTGATCAAGTGGTGCCTCAAGAAAGCATGAATAAAATGGCAGCATGGGAAAAGTATAAATTTGATGTTATGTTTGTAGGCAGCGACTGGAAGGGTACAGACAAATGGAATGATTTTGAACGCCAATTTGGAGAAGTAGGAGTAGATATCGTGTACTTCCCTTACACTCAAGGTACTTCTTCAACAAAGTTAAGAGATGTCTTAGATAAGATTATGAAGGGTGAAACAGTACCAACTAAATAGATGATCCGTACTTGATAAAGAAGTGTCTGGACTTAATAAGTTACCTGTCCCCTTCAAAAAGTCCATCAGAACAACATGAAATACAAAATAATGCCATGAAATATAAATAAATTACATAAACAAAGAAATGATGCAACCAATAAAAAGGTTGCCATTTTGCATTATTCGACAAATACAAATAAAAATGAACAGTAGAAAATAAGCTTATCATTTTGAAAAATAAGCCTTTAATCACAGAAACAATTTTTTAGGGCAAGAAATTCTTAAGCTTAATTAAGCAACTTTCCTATATGTATGATTTACACCGCCAAGAACTGGTTTAGCATTAAGTTTGGTTTTGCTAGCTTCTGTGGGTAGATATGTAGGTAGCGGGATTGGTGTCTTACCATCTATGCCCTGATGAGTTCGATGAGTATTATAGTACTCCTTAATGTATTCTTTAAGCAGCCTGTGTAGATGTTTTTCATCAACGGGAATAATGTAGTCCAACAGCTCTTGCCGGATAATGCCAATGGCGCGTTCTGCTATTCCGTTCTGCCAGGGAACACCTTTATAAGTTCTTTTTGACTTTATCCCTGATGCTGATAAAAAATCTTGGAACCCATTACAAAGTGACCAATACTACCGAAACAATATAAAAGAACAGGTCCATATAGATAAAATTCTAAAAATCTTTTCTAAAGACCAAGTGACAGCACTGGCAGAATATGAAAAATTTATGTATCAAGCAGAGTCAATTATTAGAGCAAAAGACTTCTTTGAAGAAGGAAAAGTTATCGGAGAATATGTACAGGGAAAAAATCCTAGTAGGGACCAAGAGGAAGAAGCCCTTGAAGTAACGAAAATATATAGTGTTGCAGGATTGCTAAGAGGAAAGGGTCAGCTAATTAAGGAGCGACCATTCCGAGCCCCCCATCATAATGCTTCTACCAACTCTCTCATTGGCGGCGGGAATAATGCCATTCCAGGAGAGATTTCACTAGCCCATAACGGAGTACTTTTCCTTGATGAAATCGCAGAATTTGGCAAAAGGACACTAGAAGCCCTTCGGTAGCCTATGAGAGATAATACACGATAGTAAATGTTAAAATAAGATCATCACCAAAAAGTTCACTTTAAAGTATTAGAAGATCACATTTGTAATTGCCAGGGTACTGCATGGAGGACAAAACTGGATGCAATCCATGTTTTCTATCTATCAAAAAGAATAAAAAACAATGTAAAAAAATCATCCCGTTCGCATACCAGAACGGGATGATTTTTATCCTAAAAGATTAACAAACTAGCACCTATTATAACTCCGCTAAACATTAGGGCCACTAGACAATATCCCATAATGTCTTTAGCATTAAGGCCGGCAATACCAAGGGCAGGTAGTGCCCAGAATGGCTGAATCATATTGGTCCAGGCATCTCCCCAGGCTACTGCCATGGCGGTCTTGGCTACCGGCACTCCCAGCTCCATACTAGCCGGAATCATAATTGGAGCTTGAACCGCCCACTGTCCTCCTCCTGAAGGCACGAATAGATTTACTAGACCTGCACTTAAGAAGGTGAAGAAAGGAAAAGTGGTTGCAGTAGAGATACTTACAAACCATTGAGACATAATTGCTGCTAAGCCGGAGGCTGTCATCATGCCCATAATACCTGCGTAAAAGGGAAACTGCAGTATTATACCACCTGCACCCTTAGCCGCTTCGCCAATTGCATTGAGAAAGCGCCTTGGAGTGCCATGGAATAGAATGGCTAAGAATAAGAAGATGAAATTAACGATGTCTAAGTTCAAAGCAAAGCCTTTGGTGGAAAAATAGTAAAAGATAAAGATAAGTCCCATTACTCCAATTAAAGCAGATAATATCCAACTGTTTTCAAGTCTGTCGGCCGGCGTAAGGGGCTCTTGACTAGTAGCGGCAGTCGGTGCTTCCTTCAAAAGCTCTGGGTCAATCGTAATTGTATTTTCCTTTGAGGGTATCATTGACCAGGCCAGAATAGGAAGACCAATAAATAAGGCGATCATTGGGATAAGATTAAAGCTGGCAAAAATCGTCTCAGATGTAGGAATTATACCAATTTTATCATATAGAAAGTGATTTTCTGTAGCTATTGTCAGAGGGATTGAACCGGAGAAGCCTGCATGCCAAACTAAAAAGCCCATATAACCACTGGCAATTAACAGACGGTAGTCAGCGCCTGGAACCTTTTTAGCCATTTCTTTTGCGATCAGTGCGCCAATTACTAACCCAAAGCCCCAGTTGATCCATGCTGCAACTAGAGCTACCAAAGTTGTAACTACAATAGCTTGACCAGGGCTGTTTACCGCACCGGCAATAGCCCCTAAAGCTTTTTTGAACGGTGGACTACTGGCCAGTGTATATCCAGTAACCAAAACTAAAGACATTTGCATAGCGAAAGCTAATAAACTCCAAAATCCATTGCCCCAATATTGAACCATTTGCATAAAAGAATTATTAGCTATAAACATACCCATCAAAAGCACTATAATAGTCAGGATTGCTGCAAATAAAAACGGATCTGGCAGATATCTTTGTACTAACGCCACACAGCCACGAGTAAATCGCTGAAACATTAACAGACCTCCTCTTAATTAAAAATATTTTACAATATACATAGCTTTAATCTCTCCTATACCACCCCCTACAGTATAGATATTTGTTTACTCCATCAGCTTTAGATTTTGATCGATGTGCAATGGAGCTTCGGTTGCCTTTTGAACTTCCTCAGGTGTTAGGCCGGGCACAATTTCTTTAAGCACTAAACCGTCAGAGGTTACTTCAATAAAGCCCATATCAGTTACAATAATATCTACTTCACCTTGGGCAGTTAGCGGCAGCGAGCATTGGCGGAGTATTTTAGCTTCACCATTTTTGGTAGTATGCTCCATAGCTACCAC
>JAWSUQ010000106.1:0-8167 GCA_033549265.1 Bacillota bacterium | reverse complement strand
GGAGTAGCCCCAGGCGGAAACTTCGGTGTAGCTGGCGCAGTTTTTGAACCAGTTCACGGCAGTGCGCCGGATATTGCTGGTCAAGGCAAGGCTAATCCGTTAGCTTCAATTTTGACAGGAGTGATGATGCTTAGATATTTAGGGGAGCACGAGGCCGCTGATAACGTTCAAAATGCAGTAAAAGCAGTACTCAAGGAAGGTATAGTAATAACTCCTGATTTAGGTGGAAGTGCTACTACCGAAGATATGGCACAGGCTGTTATTAGCAAGCTATAGCATGAAAGAATTGAATTTAAACCCTGGAGCTGGATCCAGGGTTTTTTCTTTGCATATTTTCTTCCTAGTTGCCCAAACTAAAGAGGTATGAATTAGAGACAACAATTAAAGAAGGAGGTGTTTAGATGCGAATTTTAATGCTATCTTGGGAATACCCACCCTACAGCGTTGGCGGATTAGCAAGCCACGTAGAAGATCTACTAGAAGCCTACCAAGATCAAAACATAGAATGTCATCTGATAACTTTAGCGGACAGCAATAGCACTACCCCCATAGAAGTAAAGCATAACATCCATATACATCGTATTAAGCCTTACGACAGTGTATCAGCTTTAGATTTTATTACCTGGGTGCTACAAACTAATATCGCTATGCTGGAGTACGCCAACGGCTTAATCTACCGCACCGGCTCTTTTGATCTTGTGCATGCCCATGATTGGCTGGTAGCCTTTACTGCTAGAGCTTTAAAGCATTCTTTAAAGATTCCGGTTATAGCTACAATTCACGCTACAGAGCGGGGAAGAAATAACGGAATTCATACTCCCATGCAGCGCTATATAGATAATGTTGAATGGTGGCTCTGCTATGAGGCCTGGCAGGTTATTTGCTGTAGCAAGCATATGCACGGAGAGATTACTAGAAATTTTCAAGTGCCGTCAGATAAGGTTACTATTATTCCTAATGGGGTTGACCCTGGGAAGCTTGAAGGGAAAGGAAACTCTCCAAGCCTAGAGCAGCAATATATAGCCACTGATAAGGTAGTATCCTTTATTGGTAGACTTGTCAGGGAGAAAGGAATTCAAGTATTAATAGATGCTGCACCTAAGATATTGGAGCATTACCCCAATACAAGATTTGTGATCGCTGGCAAAGGTCCCTATCAGCAGGAACTGCAAAACCAAGTTAATAAGATGGGGCTAGCACAACAGATAAACTTTTTAGGGTATGTAGATGATGATGCCAAGAAATTCCTATTGAACAGGTCAGATATAGCCTGTTTCCCAAGCCTTTATGAACCATTTGGCATAGTTGCTTTAGAAGGAATGATTTCAAAAACACCGGTTGTAGTTAGTCAGGTAGGTGGCTTTGATGAAATAATTGACCACGGCATTACTGGAATGAAAGCTTATCCAGGAAATGCAAATTCTTTGGCGGATCAGATATTAGCTATCTTTGATAAAAAAGTAAATGTTAATCAGATGATTGCCAATGCATATCAGAAAGTGTGGGATGAGTACACCTGGGACAAGATTGCTGCTAACACAATAGAAGTTTATCAAGAAGTAAAAATTGAAGCAGCAAATGCAAATTGGATTAGTGTTTATGATAAAGAGTTAAATAATACCTTAAATACTAATCGACTTGAACATTAAATTAATCAGTATAAAAAAAGGAAGCCTACTTTTACTAGTAAGGCTTCCTTTAATTTTATTGGCAATATACTTTATAGTGAAGCTGAGGGAAGATATTATTAGTATTTTCAAGGCCTTCTAAAAATTCCTCATCAATACCTTTATTAGCAAGCTGCTCTAAGAGTCTCCTGGTCCAAGCTAAATGATTTTTGGTTCGTTTGTGAGCATATTCAACCATAGTTCCGGTTTTCATTATAAAAGCCCAATCACTGCTTTGGGCCAACAACAATTCTCGAATTGCTTGATTAAGGGCCCGTTCAGAAAGCTTATCTGGAGCATTATAGGCAGCAACTAAATTAATAATTTCTCTGTTGAAGTGATGCAGATGCTGGTAAATCCAAGAATTACTATCATCTAACCAAACCTGATTGTAGCCCTCATTTCCCCAGCTGGAGGTACTTGGTTGAGCATGCTGCAACTTTAAGCCTAAAGATAAATACTCACTGGGAGTGGTCATTTTATATATATCTTGATCATAGGCTACTTTCCGTAGATAATACTCTAAGAATTGAGGTCCTTCAAACCACCAGTGACCAAACAGCTCAGCATCATATGGTGAAACAACAATTGGTGGAATATCCATATGTTTGCTGGAGTATTCTATTTGCTTTTCTCTATTAAACATAAAGTTTCCGGCATGGGTAGCAGCTTTTTCTCTGGCCCAGTAAGGGTTATACCATTCCTTGTACTCAGACCTACCGGTAATACGGTGATATTTAATACCTGTATTGCCCCGCAGATTAGCAATGGGAAGATGAGGACCAATATATTCCATATCTAGATCATAGCCTATATCCCGATAATATTCTCGATAATCCACATCACCAGGGAAGCCTTCTTGAGCACTCCACACTTGCTTTGAGGATTCATAATCTCTTGGAAACGCCACTAAGCCGCTGGGGCTAACTAGTGGCGCATAGCTGCCATATTTGGGCTGGGGGTCAGCATATAAGACACCATGGGTATCACAGAAAAAATATTTGAGACCACATTCTGCCAAAATATGATCTAAACCAACATAATACCCACATTCAGGCAACCAAATTCCCTGAGGCTCTGTCCCCAGGTGCTGCCTATGGGTATCAACCGCAAGACTTGCTTGAACTTTTACAGCCTCTGGAAAAGCTTGAATTAGTGGCAAAAAGGTATGGGTGGCACCACAGGTCATCAGCTCAATCATATTTTTATCCTGAAACTCTTTAAAGGCATTAATAATATTTTTATCATATGCTAGGAAGAATTTCTCTGTCTCTATAAAAATATCTTGGTACATGTTAGCCAGCATAGATAAGTGACCATCATTTTTTGTACGAGCAACTTCTTTAGCAGCAAGCTGCTGTAAATTTCTTAAATATTTTAAATAGCGACTCTGTAGTAATGGGTCTGCCAACATAGTCAATAATGGCGGACTGAGAGAAATCGTTAGCTTAAAAGGAACATTATCCTTTTCTAAATTCTTCATAGTCCGCAATAAGGGAATATATGTCTCGGTCATTGCCTCATATAGCCAGCGTTCCTCTAAATAGTTTTCTTGCTCTGGATGTCGCACAAAGGGGAGGTGGGCATGAAGCATTAAGCAATGGTAGCCTTTAGTCATGAATAGTTACGCATCCTCTCTCTTTTTTTGCATTAGCTCTGCTGAGCTGATTGAAGTTAAATTTTCAGTGTAAAGCTCATGGATCGGCTGCCAATTGGGGTCAATATTTGGAGAAAGGCCGCCTAAAGGGATTACTAATAAATTTGATGCTGCAATGGTCACAAATTCTCCTCTGAAAATTCTACCGAGGTACAATCTTACAGAGCTGTTAGGGTTATGAACTCTAAAATACCAGGAATCATCAAAATCGTTAATATGGGTATCAGCTGTATAACCAGATTCCGCTTCATGGTAGCGGATGAAAGGCTGGGAGTCAGCCCAGGCATCTTTGCCAAACTTATCTTCAAACCTTGCTTTGGCATCATGGCCCCAATGCCAATAGCAGTAAAGCCACTTAGGATCCTTCATCAGCACATGAATAGCAGGCTCGTTTGCATTTAAGTAAATAGGTGGGTCATCTTCCCACTGAGCAAATCTACCTTCGATTTTATAAGGATCATGATCATAAAGCTCGTGTTTCCTGGCTAATTCTAGATTTTCTGGCTCTAACTCTTCATTAAACTCGAAGCCGAAGTCGGGCTTTCCCGTAATTTTCTTTTGGATAGGGGTTCTGTCCACATATCGAAATGCATAATAACCAGCTATAGCAAGCAATAAGACAAATATAATAAATACTAGCATTTTTTAATACCTCCTATCGATTTTTCTAGTCGAATTTATTATTGCCATCCTAAAAAAAGATATTTATGAAATGTTAATTATTCATGAAAAAACACTTTAATACATAATACTGCATAAAATAATAAAAGATGAAAAAGGCAGGTGAAATCAAGGTATGATTGAGATTAAAGGAATTAGATTTGGAATTTTTGGCAATACAGAAAAATATTCTCGGATTGTTGTTGATGGAAATAACTTTTTTAAGCAATATCAAGTGCAAACATTAACCAATCCAGATCGAATCTTTGTAGATATCTATAATTCGAAGCTTGATACTAGTCAACGAGAAATACCAGTTAATGATGGATTAGTTAAGCAAATTAGAATGGCTCAAAACAGACCAGGGGTTATCCGCGTGGTGGCGGACCTTGAGCGGAAGGCAAATCATGGAGTATTCACTTTAAACCAAGCTGGGAGCTACCCTTATCGACTGGTACTAGATATTTTAAGAAGCCAGGAGCAGGCCGATAGACCACCGATGGAGGAGCTACCGCCATCAAGTAAGCTAGTAGTAATTGATCCAGGCCATGGTGGTGGAGATCCTGGGGCTATTGGCATTGATGGAATACAAGAAAAAGAGGTTAATCTAGCCATAGCATTGATGCTTAGGGACTTATTGAAACAGAAAAATATAGAAGTATCCTTAACAAGAACAGATGATAGAACTCTTTCCCTAGCGGAAAGGGTGAGACATATTAATGGATTAGAAACAATGGCAGCAATATCTATTCACTGCAATAGCTTTAACTCTGCTAGTGCCAACGGAATTGAAACCTTTTATCATAGCAAGAAGCAAGAAGCTAAGGCTTTGGCAACCTTAGTTCAAAACAGCTTAATTAAGGCTTTTGGCTGGACCAATCGAGGAGTTAAAACTGGTAACTACTACATGGTCCGAGAAACGAAGCTCAAGGAAATTGTGCTACCAGAGATTGGTTTTTTAACAAACGACAAAGAGGGAAGAGCTATGGCAAAGAAGGAAAACCGTACCAAAGCTGCTGAAGCCCTTGCCAAGGGAATTGTAGAATTTTTAAAAGATAAATAAAGAATTAATGGGGTTGAACTGGCATAGTACTTTAAATAATGGTATAATTTACAATGCTAAAGATAGGAGGTTAACATTTGTTTGAGGATAATATGCCAGTAAAACAACCACCGGGCAACATGCTTCATATTGTGATTATTTTATTAGCAGTTAACTTAATTGGTTTAATTTTAGGCAAGTCTAGCAGTTTTTTTATGAGTCTTATGGATTTTTTTACTGTTAGTACAGCAGAAAGTCAAGTAATATTCTTTTTTATTGCCAGTATTGTTCAGGCTGCTCTCTTTATTGGGCTAAGCATCTATTTTGCCGCTCAAAAGGCTGGGAACCCTTATGGGAGTCTGGGTCTATCAATTGATAATTTGAAAAAAAATATATCATTAGGGATAGTGGGAGGCATAGGCTTATTTTCTTTGGTGGTAGGGACTGGCATAATTGTGAGCATATTCTTCCCCATTGAAGTAGAACCTCAGCCCTTTGCCCAGCTCTTAATGGATGCTGAAGGAACAATCTTAACCATGCTCCTGGTGGTAATGGGCTCCGTCCTAGCACCTTTAGGGGAAGAGATATTTTTTAGAGGCTTTGTCTATTCAATTCTACGCCATAGACTTGGAATAAAATTTGGAATTATTTTAAGCAGCATCATTTTTGCCGGGCTCCATTTTGATTTTATCCGGTTAATACCTATCGCGGTAGGGGGAATAGGCCTAGCTATTCTATACGAGCGGTCAGGTTCACTAATTACCCCAATCATCGCTCATTCTGTCTGGAACTCAATTATGACTATGATGATTATTTTTGTAGGCATTACTTAATATAGACTTCTTCATCACAGCAATGGAGGGCATTTAACTCCAAGGGGTGTTCATTGATACTCTTACCGGTACCATACATCCGCTTGCTATTTAACTTAAAATGAGGCAATAGCTCTTCTAACCAGGAGGACTGGAACTGATTTTCAATCAGCTCTAGCCGATCCTGGTTTATTTTATAGGTAATACCGGTGTAAATTTGAGTAAGAGGCTCGTCCTCCAGGCAGAATACCTTTCCTTCCCGATGGAGCTCAAACACATATTTCAAGGGATGCTTTTCTCCCTGGACAAAAAGCAGCATTTCAGCAGTCAAGGTATTGATAGCTGGATCAAGGGTAATCTTCCCTAAGGGGATATTAACGTTTCGCTGAATAGGGACTGGCTTGCCTGTCAGGGGATCATTAGGAAAGCTCACCTCTAAGCCGCCAATTCCCAAAAAAAAAGGCTTAGAACCAGCTTTTATTTGCAAATAGTAAAAAAAGTCATCAAAGGAAAGCTCCTGCTTTAAGATTACCTCTCCAGGGATGGACTTTCCCTCATAAAAGGAGGTTACGTTAAGGCGCACTACCATTGACAGCCTAGCCTGTTGAAGAATAGCCAAGACAGATACATTAATATAGCTTGATAAAAAAGTTACACTCCGCAGCTTCACTGGTGGTGGTATGATTGTCTGTAAAAGTTGATTACGGACAGGGTTGATAGCATACTTGAGCAGCTGGCGGAAGATAATCATTAATACTAGTCCCCAAACAAGCGGTGCAATATAAATGACGGAGGAAGCGGTCCACGGGGGTGTAAAGGTCATAATGATTAAGACCAGCCAAGATATAATTACAAACAAAGTAGTTAAGTCTATATATGTAAGAATAGTTTGACTTGGCTTGTCAGGCAACATATGCTGCATTTGGTATTTTTGCATAAGCTTATACATTTTGCCAGTAAGATTTATATTTTGGTGGTATGATAAATCCATAAATTCCTCCAAGATGTCCTGGAGACGCTCTACTCTGCGTTGGATCACTAAAGAGACAAAAATACCCACTGACCCCAATAGGGTTAGGGCGCCGCTATTAATTGCCAACGCAATAGCTAGATAGCTTTCAAATTTAAACATATAAGTCGCTCCTTGAAGTATGTTCTTGCTGGGTTTATACTATCTCAATATCATGACGCTGCTGCCGACACTGACGAGAGCCTTGAATCCAGCTCATTTCCTCAGCCTTCACCTCCACAGTCCGCAGGACCCGCTGCAGTCGTTGGGTGCTTAGTCCGTGCTTAACAGCTCCCTGACCTAAACTGCCTAGGTGATTAATTAAAATTAATGAGCTGTCAAAGTACTCTTGATCTAAAATATAATGGGTTACTGAATACAGACAATCTATTAAGTAATGCCAAAAATGGGAAATATATATAAAAGGAAAATCAAGACACCAGATAAATATAAGGTTTATTTTTTCTGTATATGCATTAGTAATTAATTCTTGATTATCTCTGTTAACATGCAGCACTAAGCTTTTTAACATCTCGTTGCAACCTAGCTTTAGATGGTCAAGCCTACTGTTGCTGGCTTCTTCAATAATATAAAAGAAAACCAGATTGAGAGGATTATCTGTTGGCAGACAATCAAATTGGGCAATATCGTTGGTTGAAAGATGGCGAATCATGCTTAGGTCAATATAATCCGAGTTTGTGTCCAGATAATGAGGCAGCATGATAAGTAGCTGTTGTATCTTAGCTACAAACTCTCTGGTAGAATAGTTGTGATGTTCTTCTGTTAACATTGTCATAATTTTTCACTCCCATTCTATTAGACTGTACCTGAAGCTGTTCAACTATCTATCAATGGTATGAACAATCACCTTTCACAGTAATTTTACTTTATAGGTTAGTATAGCTAAGGGAATAGAAGCTTATACTGTTAATTATTTAAATTGAGAGGATGGAGGAGCTTAGACTTGTTATGGGATAATATTTTAAATATGTATACTTCTCAAGAAGAACTGGGTGAAAAGGTTGAAGATGAAGACATAAAAGAAATATTTCATTTGCCAACTGACTATCTTAAACTGTGGCGAATGCCTGACTTTTTGCAGAAAAACAATCACAAGCTTCGAAGTTTAGAAAAAGAAGCTATTATGAAAAGCTGGCAGCACTGGAACAATGGCATTGCCAGCACTGCCGCAGTGGTTGGTTATTTAGGTGAAGGGGTATCAATTTTTCTTAGAGAACTGCAGAAGCAACTGGGAGGAAAGGTATTTTATCTCAAGTTAAATGAAAAAGTAACGCGGGAAAAAAACTTTTTGGAATTAAT
>JAWSUQ010000105.1:0-8183 GCA_033549265.1 Bacillota bacterium | reverse complement strand
GCAACACCTGCACCGCCGGTAGGTCCTGCTTTAGGTCAGCATGGGGTTAATATCATGGCTTTTACTAAGGATTTTAACGAAAAAACAGCTAGTCAAATGGGATTAATCATTCCAGTAGAGATTACTGTTTTTGAAGATAGATCTTTTACCTTTATTATGAAGACTCCACCAGCTGCAGTTTTACTGAAAAAAGCAGCGGGTATTGAAACTGCTTCTGGCGAACCGAACAAGAAAAAGGTGGCTAAGGTTGGCAAGGATAAAGTAAGAGAGATTGCTGAATTGAAGATGAAAGACTTAAATGCAGCAAGTGTTGAGGCTGCAATGTCCATGATTGAGGGAACTGCCCGCAGCATGGGTATTGATATCGTAGAATAATTAAGCGAAATGCTAGATTAAGTGGGAGGATAATTCCGCAAACCACAAGGAGGAAAAGAAAATGGTAAAGAGAGGCAAGCAGTATCAAGAAGCTGCCAAAAAGTTTGATGTAAACCAAATGTTTTCTCCAGCTGATGCAGTAAAGCTGGTAAAAGAAACTGCTATTGCAAAGTTTGACGAGACAGTAGACGTGGCAGTAAAGCTAGGAGTAGATCCTAGACATGCTGACCAGCAGATTAGAGGAGCAGTAGTGCTGCCTCATGGAACAGGAAAAACTAAGAAAGTGCTAGTCTTTGCTAAAGGCGATAAAGCTAAAGAAGCTGAGCAGGCAGGGGCGGATCACGTTGGAGCAGATGAATTAGTAGAAAAGATTCAAGGTGGATGGTTAGATTTTGAAGTTGTCGTTGCCACTCCTGACATGATGGGAACTGTTGGTAAACTTGGTCGGTTGCTTGGTCCTAAGGGGTTAATGCCAAACCCCAAGACAGGAACAGTAACCTTTGAGGTAGGCAAGGCGGTTAAAGAAATCAAGGCTGGTAAGATTCCTTATCGAGTTGATAAAGCAGGAATCATTCATGCACCTATTGGAAAAGTTTCCTTTGATGCAGAGAAGCTGGTAGAAAACTACACTACCTTATTGGAAACTCTAATTAAGGCAAAACCACCAGCGGCAAAAGGTCAATATTTAAGAAGCATTACCATGTCTTCCACTATGGGACCTGGTGTTAAAATAAATCCTTTAAAGCCTTTAGAAAAATAGTTGACTTTTGACCTGGTTAGATGATATAATGCTAAAGTACTAAGCAAAGTGAATATAAAATTTTTAACTGTAGACAGCAGGTGCTTTAAGCTTAAATATCCTGCCGAGGTTTATTAGCAACTACTTTTTTGATAAGAGAAAGTACGACCTCTGTTTGTTTGCAGAGGTCTTTTTTATTTTTATTGAAATCTCACCACGTGAGGAGGTGTGACAGATGGCTAAGATACAGTCAAAGCAAGAAATAGTAGCTGAAGTGACTGAGAAGCTTCAGCAAGCTCAATCAGTAGTAATTGCTGATTATCGTGGTTTAAATGTTGCTCAGGTTACTAAATTGAGATCTGAATTAAGACAAAGTGGAATTGACTTCAAGGTTATTAAAAATACATTAACTAAGATCGCTGCTAAAAATGCCGGGGTAGAGGGACTGGATACTTATTTAGAAGGTCCAACTGCCATAGCATTTGGAATTGAGGATGCAGTGGCGCCTGCCAAAATACTTTCTAAATTCGCTAAAGATAACAAGGCCTTAGAAATTAAAGGTGGACTTATTGAAGGCAAAATTATCGATCTTGATGGAGTTAAGGCTTTAGCAGACCTTCCCTCAAGAGAAGAGTTGCTGGCAAAAGTACTACGGGGTATGCAAAGCCCGCTATACGGATTTGCCAACGTTTTACAAGGCAACCTGCGTAATCTTGTTAATGTGGTTGATGCTGTTAGAAAGCAAAAAGAGGCTAGTTAATTATTAATTTTTGATAGATAGATAATGGATCTTGTTAAGGAGGTGAAAAAGAATGTCAAAAGTAGCTGAGGTTTTAGAAATTGTAAAAGGCTTAACTGTATTAGAACTTGCTGAGCTTGTAAAAGCTTTTGAAGAGGAGTTTGGTGTAAGTGCTGCTGCTCCTGTAGCTGTGGCTGCTGCTGCTGCTCCTGCAGCTGGTGAAGCTGTTGAAGAGCAAAGTGAATTTGATGTAATTCTAGCTAACGCTGGTGACAAGAAAATCAACGTAATTAAAGTTGTTAGAGAGATTACTGGATTAGGTCTAAAAGAGGCTAAGGATTTAGTTGATGGAGCTCCTAAGCCAATTAAGGAAAAAATCAGCAAGGAAGATGCTGAAGCAATCAAAGCTAAGCTTGTAGAAGCTGGCGCGACTGTAGAAGTAAAGTAATTTAAAAGAAAAGCACTGGGCTAAGAGCCAGTGCTTTTTTTATAAAAATTCAGCTTATGAAATAATAAATAATCCAAAGTGTTGACAAGGTTTTCCTCTTGTGCTATTATTATAAAATGTCACTAGAGTGGAAATTTATAGAATACCAAAAAATGCATAAAGAAGATTATTTATGCATAAATAAATTATTCTTGGAAAAACTATATAAGATAGCATGATTTTGTTATCAACCGGTTATAGGCGAGGTTTTTCAACCTTGCTTTTAACTGTTTATATTATACATGCCACTAACATATGAGGGGTGAAGTGAATATATGGTCTATCCGATGAAGGTTGGATCCAGGGAGAGATGGAATTATGGCAAGATTAAAGAAGTACTGGAGATGCCCAACTTAATTGAAATCCAGCAAAGTTCATATCAATGGTTTTTAGAGGAAGGTCTGAAGGATTTATTTTTTGATATTTCTCCAATCCAAGACTTTACTGGGAATTTAGTACTAGAGTTTGTTGACTACTCCCTTGGAAATCCAAAATACGAGGTGGAGGAATGTAAGGAAAGAGATGTTACATTTGCCGCTCCCCTTAGAGTAAAGGTAAGGTTAATCAACAAGGAAACGGGCGAAGTTAAAGAACAGGAAGTTTTCATGGGCGATTTTCCGCTTATGACAGATAAAGGAACGTTTATTATTAATGGTGCTGAAAGAGTTATCGTCAGCCAGTTAGTTCGTTCACCTGGGGTCTACTTTAATGAGCAAATTGATCAAGCTGGAGCTAAGGTCTATGGTGCCACTGTGATCCCTAACAGAGGAGCGTGGCTGGAATTTGAAACCGATGCCAATGCTGGCCTTTTCGTGCGGGTAGATAGAACCAGAAAACTGCCAGCTACGGTATTAATTAGAGCCATGGGTTATGGCAGTGATGCTAAGATTCTAGAGCTTTATAACAATCATGAGTCAATACAGCTTACCTTAGAAAAGGATAATACTGATTCTGAGGATGAAGCTTTGGTTGAAATTTACAAAAGACTTCGGCCTGGTGAGCCTCCTACAGTAGACAGTGC
The DNA here is from genome assembly GCA_033549265.1 of Bacillota bacterium. GTDB lineage: Bacteria > Bacillota > Desulfitisporia > Desulfitisporales > JAWSUQ01 > JAWSUQ01. Next base: position 4,822 of record JAWSUQ010000105.1, on the reverse strand, counting down.
CCGAACATTAATGTCAGCACTTTTCTTCGATCCAAAACGCTATGATTTAGCTAACGTTGGAAGATATAAGCTTAATCGCCGTCTTGGGGTAGATGTAGATTTGAAGACTAAGAACTTAACTAAAGATGATATCATTGCGGCTATGAAGCATTTCTTGTTGCTTATTGATGGACAAGAAAAAGTTGATGATATTGACCACTTAGGTAATAGGAGACTTCGCTCAGTGGGCGAGCTGCTGCAAAATCAATTCCGGATCGGTCTATCAAGAATGGAGCGGGTTGTGCGGGAACGTATGACAATTCAGGATGTTGATATTATTACACCTCAGGTACTAATAAATATCAGACCGGTAGTAGCAGCCATCAAAGAATTCTTTGGTAGCAGTCAGTTATCTCAATTCATGGATCAAACCAATCCTTTAGCGGAATTAACTCATAAGCGTAGACTAAGTGCTTTAGGGCCTGGGGGTTTGAGTAGAGAAAGAGCGGGCTTTGAGGTGCGGGACGTTCACCATTCCCATTACGGGCGAATGTGTCCAATTGAAACACCGGAGGGTCCAAATATTGGTTTGATTGGTTCCTTAAGTACCTTTGCCCGAATTAATGAATTTGGGTTTATAGAAACTCCTTATCGGAAAGTTAATAAGGAAACAAATAGAGTAACTACTGATATTGAGTACTTATCAGCTGATGAAGAAGATAAATATGTAATTGCCCAAGCCAATGCTCCTCTAGATGAGGAGGGGAACTTTTTAACTAATAAAATTAATGCTCGTCACGGTCACGATACGTTGCAGGTATCACCAGATAAGGTGGAGTTTATGGACGTATCACCAAAACAGGTAGTCAGCGTGGCTACGGCTTTAATTCCTTTCCTTGAGCATGATGATGCGAATCGGGCCCTAATGGGAGCTAACATGCAGCGGCAGGCGGTTCCTTTGTTGCGGACAGATGCTCCTTTTGTAGGTACTGGCATGGAGTATAAGTGTGCCAAAGATTCTGGAACAGTAGTAGTATCTAAAAGCGATGGCGTCGTTGAAAGTGTCAGCGGAGATGAAATAATAATTAAGTCTGCGGGAGGCACTTTAGAGAGATATAGAATGATGAAGTTTTCCCGATCTAACCAAGGCACCTGCTTTAATCAAAAGCCTATAGTTGCTAAAGGGCAGCAAATTAGTGCTGGGGATATAATTGCAGATGGACCTTCTACAGAACAGGGGGAATTGGCCTTAGGGAGAAATATCCTAGTAGCATTTATGACTTGGGAAGGTTACAACTATGAGGATGCTATTCTTATTAGTGAAAAGCTGGTTAAAGAAGATTACTTTACATCTATACATATTGAAGAATATGAGGCAGATGCTAGAGATACTAAACTTGGACCAGAGGAAATTACTCGTGATATCCCTAACGTAGGGGAAGACGTTCTTAAAGATTTAGATGAAAGAGGAATTATACGAGTTGGGGCTGAAGTGCGTCCCGGTGACATTCTAGTAGGAAAAGTTACTCCAAAGGGTGAAACAGAGCTAACGGCGGAAGAAAGACTATTAAGAGCAATATTCGGTGAGAAGGCTCGAGAAGTTAGAGATACGTCCCTGCGGGTTCCCCATGGTGAGGCTGGTAAAATAGTAGATGTAAAAGTTTTTTCTAGGGAAAATGGCGATGAGCTAGCCCCTGGGGTTAACCAGCTGGTAAGAGTTTATATAGCTCAAAAGCGTAAAATATCTGTCGGGGATAAAATGGCTGGACGTCACGGAAACAAAGGGGTTATCTCTAGGATCTTACCAGAAGAGGATATGCCTTTTATGCCAGACGGTACACCAATTCAGATAGTACTAAATCCATTAGGGGTACCTTCCCGGATGAATATTGGGCAGGTGCTGGAGACCCACTTAGGCTGGGCTGCGGCAAATTTAGGGATAAGAGTAGCAACGCCTGTTTTTGATGGCGCTAGCGAGGAGCAGATATTTGAAACCTTAGCTAAAGCCAACCTGCCTAATAGCGGCAAAACAAAGCTGTTTGATGGGCGAACTGGGGCACCTTTTGATAGAGAAGTTACAGTGGGATACATGTATATTCTGAAATTGGCTCACTTAGTTGATGACAAGATTCACGCTCGCTCCACAGGTCCATATTCACTAGTTACTCAGCAGCCACTAGGTGGTAAAGCCCAATTCGGTGGTCAGAGATTTGGTGAGATGGAGGTTTGGGCCCTTGAGGCTTATGGTGCATCCTATACTTTGCAGGAGATATTAACTGTTAAGTCAGATGACGTAGTAGGGCGTGTTAAGACCTATGAAGCCATAGTAAAAGGAGAGAATGTACCCGAACCAGGGGTGCCAGAGTCATTTAAGGTTTTAATCAAGGAGCTTCAAAGCTTATGCTTAGACGTGAAAGTATTGTCTGAGGAAAATGAAGAAATTGAGATTAAAGAAGAAGAGGAAGATATCAATGAGACAGCTAAAGAGCTGGGCTTAGATATAGGGGAAAAATCTCCAGTAGATAAAGAGGTAGCTAAAAAAGACTTGGCTGATGATGCATTAGAAGGCGATGAAGATGAGGAAGATTTGGATGAAGAAGAGCTTTTTGACAAAATCTCTGACTTAGATGAGTTTACTGAGGAAGAGGACGACCAGTTCTAACTATAGAGCTGATGAAAAAGTAGGTTTAAGATAAATAGTAGCAAATTATCTGAAGGGAGAGAGGCCCTTGATAGATGTAAACAATTTTGAGCGTATTAGAATTGGCTTGGCTTCGCCAGAACAGATTCGGGCTTGGTCTAGTGGAGAGGTAAAGAAACCGGAAACTATTAATTACAGAACATTAAAGCCGGAAAGAGAAGGTCTTTTCTGTGAAAAGATATTCGGTCCTACCAGGGACTGGGAGTGTCACTGCGGTAAGTATAAAAGAGTCCGCTACAAGGGAATTGTTTGTGATCGCTGTGGGGTAGAGGTTACTAGATCTAAGGTGCGGCGAGAGCGTTTAGCCCATATCGAATTGGCTGCTCCTGTATCTCACATTTGGTACTTTAAGGGAATCCCTAGTAGAATGGGTCTAATTCTCGATATGTCACCAAGAGCTCTTGAGAAGGTGCTATACTTTGTCTCTTATATAGTGCTAGAGCCTGGGGATACCCCTTTAATGAAAAAACAACTTTTAACCGAGACTGAATATCGGGAGTACCGCGATAAGTACGGACAGAGATTCCAGGCGGGGATGGGTGCGGAAGCTGTGAAGCAGCTGTTGGCAGAACTAGATTTAGATACCTTAAATAGAGAATTGCGGATTGAGTTAAAGGAAGTAAGCGGCCAACGAAAGATTCGCGCTATCAGACGTCTAGAAGTTGTAGAGGCATTTAAGCTATCAGGCAACTTGCCTGAGTGGATGGTGATGGATGTAATTCCTGTTATTCCACCAGAGCTTCGGCCAATGGTCCAGCTAGATGGTGGACGCTTTGCTACTTCAGATTTAAATGATTTATACCGCCGGGTCATAAACCGAAACAATCGACTCAAAAGACTACTAGACCTAGGGGCTCCGGATATTATTGTGCGCAATGAGAAGCGTATGCTGCAAGAAGCGGTGGATGCGCTAATCGATAACGGTAGAAGAGGACGTCCTGTTACAGGTCCAGGAAATCGACCCCTTAAGTCCTTAAGTGATATGTTAAAGGGTAAGCAGGGGCGTTTCCGTCAGAACCTGTTAGGAAAGCGGGTTGACTACTCTGGACGTTCGGTAATTGTGGTAGGCCCAGACCTCAAGATGCATCAGTGTGGATTGCCAAAGGAAATGGCCTTAGAACTATTTAAACCCTTCGTAATGAAGCGGTTAGTAAACGATGGCTATGCCCACAACATTAAAAGCGCTAAAAGAATGGTAGAGCGGGTAAAAAATGAGGTTTGGGATGTCCTAGAGGAAGTAATTAGTGAGCATCCGGTACTGTTAAATAGAGCGCCAACCTTGCACCGCCTTGGTATTCAGGCTTTTGAGCCAGTATTAGTAGAAGGTAGAGCTTTACAAATTCATCCGTTAGTATGTACTGCTTATAATGCGGACTTTGACGGTGACCAAATGGCGGTACACGTACCACTGTCAGCCGAAGCTCAGGCAGAAGCTAGACTACTGATGCTGTCCTCCCATAACATTTTGAATCCTAAGGACGGCAAGCCGGTTACTACACCAACCCAGGATATGATTTTAGGATCATATTATCTAACCTTAGAAAAGCCAGGGGCAGTTGGCGAAGGAAAGGCTTTCAAGGATTTTGAAGAAGCATTCTTAGCCTATGAGTCAGGCACTGTTGAAATGCATGCTAAGGTCAAGGTTAGATATAAGGGGCAACTTTTAGAGACTACTATAGGCCGACTAATATTCAACCGCGTGATTCCTGAAGAGGTTGGCTTCTTCAATGAAGAGGTAGGTAAAAAGCAGCTGGGAAAAATTGTAGCAAAATGCTATGAAAAGCTAGGTAGCGGTACAGCAAAAGTATTAGATGATATTAAAAAACTTGGCTTTACTTATTCGACTAGAGCAGGGATTACAGTTGGCTTAGTAGATATTATCATTCCTGAGGAAAAGAAAGGAATAATTGCTCAATCCGATGAAACAGTAGAAAAAATTGAGCAGCAATATAGACGTGGTCTAATTACAGAAGAAGAGCGTTATCAAAAGGTAATCACCATTTGGAATAAGACTACCGATGATATAACTAAAAAGCTAATGGAAAGTTTAGATAAGTTCAATTCAATCTTTATGATGGCAAACTCCGGTGCCCGGGGTAACATTCAGCAGATTCGCCAGCTGTCTGGTATGCGGGGCTTGAT
>JAWSUQ010000104.1:0-8211 GCA_033549265.1 Bacillota bacterium | reverse complement strand
CTTTATCCAAGAGCATCATACAATAATCACCAGTCTTGGTATAATCAGCAAATATTTCAGTGTGCCCAGCGTAATGGTGTCCCGCTAAATTAATAGCCTCTTTGTGAATAGGACCAGTTGTCACTGCGTCTACCTTTGAGGCTAAGGCCAATTCAATACCCTTCACGATATACTGAAAGCAGGCCTCTCCACCAAGCTCAGTTACTTTTCCGTATTCTAATTTGTCTAAATCCACATTGCCCAAGTCTAGTACATCAATAGTACCGTACTGATAGATGCCTTCCTCAGGATCCTTCACCGCCCGGATAGCAAGATCTACCTTGGCAATGCGAGCCGCCTCCACCATTAAGCCTGCATCACCGATTACTAATGGCCGGCAGCATTCATAAATTTCCGGTATATCTAACGCTTTAGCTGTAATTTCTGGTCCAATGCCCCCTGGGTCCCCTAGGGTAATTGCGATAATTGGTCTGTTTATCATCTGAACATCTCCATTCTTTTTTTATTGATTATATAATTAAATAAACACCTAAAATTTAATAAACATGATTACGTAAATATGTATTAACGGTAACGAATGCACTAGGCTCCCCAAAGCCTCCAGACTTTGTCACTATTGGCATCCCTTTAGCTATTCCACCAGCTAGCCTACCAATAGGAATACCTGGCAGCAGCTCTGTGATCAATTCGATTCCATTAGCAGCTAAGGCCCCACACACATGAAGAGCTGTATCCCCGCCAGTGGCAATAATGCTATGAATTTGCCCCCTTAACACTAATTCTCTGGCAATTTGACCTAAGGCAGCTGCAATATCCTCACTATGGTAAGAGGTAATAGCCACTTCATTAGCGGCATCCTCTTGCTCTGTAACCAATAGGCCATCAACGCTAATTACTACTAACTGTGGCAGCTGTTGGTTATTTAAAAAACTGTTAGCTAGCTCAATAGCCCGTTGGACTTCAGCCGGCCCCTGCCCCCTCAGGATAGCATTTGTATCAACCTTGACAACAGGCACCTCCATTTGGGCTAACAGGCTTTGCATTTGTCTTCTTGTGACTTGATTTTGGGAACCGGCAATTAGCAATGTTGTTTCAGCTTTAGTTACTGCTCTGTTAACTGGAGGCTCATAGCCCCAAGCTGTCGGTAGAAAAGCAGCTAACCCGGCGGCTCCTACCGCCACCGAGTTGGTGATTAATTGGGTCACTTGAGTGATAGTAATAAGATCCTCTTCTGTCACCGCATCTAGCACAAACACCTGGCTGCCGTTACTTTTCAAGGCCATGATTTCCTGCACCAGCTGTTGAACGCCGCCACGGACCGTTTCTAACTTTATACTGACTACCGACCTTTTCATTTGCCCTTGAATCACTGGAACAATATTGCAAACACTCTCTTTCTTCCCTGCTAAATACAACTGCCCACCTCTCACCATGCGGCCAGTGCCTGGAAAAGCTGGTGTTAATAAAGCTATGTCCACCTCAAGAGCATCCATCACAGCCTCTAATTCAGTTCCTGGATGACCCCTTAGGGTTGAGTCAATTTTTTTATAAATTTGATTAATGCCTAAGCTTTTTAAATCATTAGTAATGCGGTAAGTACGCTCATAAGCCGCCGCTGCTGTCAGTGGACGGGTATCAGCATTTATTGCCCATACTTCTTTGTTTGGATCGATATGCTTCAATTCCTGGTATTGGTTTATTACTATAGTTCGTAGTCCATATTTGCAAAATTGCACTCCTGTATCAGTTGCTCCGGTCAGGTCATCAGCAATAATGGCAGTAATACCCATTTATCCCTCCCCTTTCTCTGAATTACACTAATATTACTGCAATTGTCATGCCACAATATTTGAAAATGTACAAACATTATGAATACCAGGCTTAAACAGCTTAACGTAACTTTATCCTATTTCAATCTGAAACGAATAAAAAAATAAAAACAAGGCTTATTGCCATATCTATCAAAACAATAAGCCTTATTTCATTTTGAAACCACAGTATCTATTTGAAACCAATAAATAGCCTTAACTTTCCATATTTCCCGCATTTTCCTTATTTTTCTTCAATCGTCGCCATAAAGTAGCTTTACTAATGCCCAGGCGCCGACAGGTTTCCTTTTTGTTATAATCAGTGCTCTCCAACACTCGGCAGATGATAGCTCTTTCCATGTCAGCCAAAGTTCCCCGGAGGGTTAACCGAAGGGCATCATCCTCTATTTCCCTATCAGCCAAAAGCTTAAGCTTGCCAAGCAATTCGCTAATATCCTCGATTCGTATTTCCATACCGCTTCTAAGCACCACTAACCGTTCCAATAGATTTTCTAGCTCCCGCACATTCCCCGGCCAATAGTATTGCTGGAATAACTCAATGATGTCATGACTAATAGTAGGAGCCATCCTGCCAGTGCGGCGGGAGATTTTCTCCATCAGCAATTCCACCAGCATAGCAATATCCTCTTGGCGCTGTCTTAAGGGCGGCAGCTGTAACCGCAACACATTTAACCGAAAGTATAGATCTTGCCGAAAAGCCCCCTCAGCTATTGCCTGCTCCAAATTGCGGTGGGTAGCAGTTATAATGCGTACATCTACAGGTATCACATGATCTCCCCCCACCTTCATGACGGCCTTTTGCTGCAGTACTCGTAAGAGCCTAGCCTGAAGGTTTAAGGGAATTTCCCCTATTTCATCTAAAAACAAGGTGCCATGATGGGCTATTTCAAAATATCCCTTCCGCCCCCCCTTGCGAGCACCGGTAAAGGATCCTTCCTCATAGCCAAAAAGCTCACTTTCCAGAAGGGTCTCCGGTACCGCCGCACAGTTAACCGCCACAAAGGGTCCGTTTTTCCGCTCACTGGCGTTATGAATGCTTTGAGCCAGCATTTCCTTGCCAGTGCCTGTCTCTCCAATAATTAAGATAGTTGATTCGGAGCTAGAAAATTCCTTTGCCTCGTTCAGCATCCTTTTCATATTAGGGCTTTTGGTAGCTATATCAGCAAAGGTAAATTGGGCAACATGGCCTTTAAGGTGCAGCTCCTTTCTTACCTTTGCTTCGATATTTTGCAGGTAGCTAGCCTCTTGAAAATTAGTCACTACCCCACTAACATCCTGGCCCATAATAACCGGTACAATATTCTGCACCACTAAGGTACTGCCTACTCGATGGAGCTCCCCTAAGCGGGCTTGCCCCGATTCTTGAACCTGCTTTAAGCTCATGCCAGAGAGGGCTTCTTCCGACTGACGTCCTAGTAAATGACTGCCAGGCACCCCCAATATCTTCTCTGCTGCCGGATTGACTAAGGAAATACGTCCATCCTGATCAGTGGCAACAATCCCCTCGTAGGTAAAATCAAGAATAACCTTCAATTGCTTGGCCCGCATTCGCTCTTTGCGGCGCACCTTAGCCAACTCTTTAGCCTCCCGCAAAGCCAGGCCAATAGCCTCTTTGCCCGAGGTTACTAAAACCGCTGCCAGCCCTAATTGTTGGCAATAATTTACTGATACTGCATCCCCAACAATTACTTGGATTCCTTCATCCCGAGCCTTCGTGATGGCCTCTGGCACCTCTTCCTTTGATTTTATTTCTATCTCTTTGATAGAAACACCTAAAACCTTTTCTAAGCTTTTGGTGCCATAGATTACGTTCTGAAAGCCCACTACTCCGATGTTATTGCCGTGGGCTCTAGCCTCAGCCACAGCCCTGACCAAGTCAAAAGCACTGACCACAATCTCCACTATCGGTAACTCCAACTGACTGCTAATAGCGGTAGCAGTACCTCCACGACTAATTATTACTTCAATTCCTTGGGGTGCCAGCTCCTGAGCAACCTGTACTCCTTCCGCCAAGTTGCCAACGTGAACTTCAGCATTAAGCCCCAGCTCTTCACAAACCTGCTGAGCTAACTCAGCTAATTCAATATATGGCGCTATCAGAGCTATTCGGCTAGGCATCGCTTCACTCCCTATTCTTTACTTATAGTAATCTCTACTTCCTTGGGTAAAGCCATACCACTCTCTACTTCAATTGCCTTAATTATGCCGCAGGGAACAGGGCAGGCTAAATGCCTGCAGTGCTTATCAGCCAGCTGATAAATACTAGATGAAGAAAATTTAGCGAAGGATTCCGTTATCCCATCTAATTCCTTCTCCTTAAGCCCCTCCTCCATCTTTTTAATATGAGCGCAATTTGTCTCAATATTAATATCCAAGGCACCTTTATCCTTTGTACTAACAATAACCTTTGTCTCCATCCCACAGGCTCCAGGCTTTATGATAGCTGTTGACATTTAAAATACCCCCCTTTTAAGAATTTCTTTCCCTATAGGTTTACCAGTATCCCATTCACTGCACTGATAGTCCCCTTTATAATTAGCTAATCTTTCTATTAAAATTTTTATGCTTCTTTTTTTTCCTTTAGAGCGTGATATGATATATTAACCACCTCATTTTTAGTATATATTATCTGTTGTAATTTGTAAAAGACATATATCTAAAACCCCCAGCGAAAATATTGATGTAATTTGAGAAAAGGGAGCGTCGCAAAACTACTAATTACGTAGTTATTCGACGCTCCCTTTATTTATAGTACTAACTTTAGCCCAATGATTAACTCTATTCACCTAAGTAGGCTTTGCGCACATCATCATTAGCTAGTAGCTTATTAGCATTATCCTCTAGCACTATTTCCCCTGTTTCAATTACATAGCCTCGGTCTGCAATGGATAAGGCAAGATGAGCATTCTGTTCCACCAGGAGGATAGTGACACCCTGCTGATTGATTTCCTCAGTAATTCTAAAGATATCCTCTACGATGATGGGGGCTAACCCCATGGAAGGCTCATCTAGCATCAAGAGCTGTGGTCTACTCATTAAAGCCCTCCCGATGGCTAGCATCTGCTGTTCCCCGCCGCTTAGAGTACCTCCTAGCTGCTTAGCCCGTTCCTTTAATCTGGGAAACTTCTGATAAACCATTTCTAAATCCGCTGCAATCTCCTGCTTATCACTTCTTAAGTATGCCCCCATTTGGAGGTTTTCCCAGACTGTCATTTTGGAGAAAATTTTTCTCCCTTCAGGGACATGGACAATCCCTTTCTTAACGATAGCTTCACATGCAAGACCGCAGATTTTTTCTCCTTTAAAGCTAATACTTCCTTGCTTGGGATGAATTAACCCAGAAATAGCCTTCAGGGTAGTAGTTTTGCCTGCCCCATTGCTGCCAATTAGGGTGACGATTTCTCCTTGGTCGATATTGAAAGAGATATCGTTTAGCGCCCGAATATTGCCATAATAGGTTTGAATGCCTTCTACTTTAAGCATTAGGCAGTAGCCCCCTTTCCTAAGTAAGCCTCTATCACCTTAGGGTTATGTTGAATATCCTTAGGAGTGCCTTCAGCAATTTTCACTCCATGGTCAAGCACTGCTATCCGCTCCGAGATTCCCATCACCAGCTTCATATCATGCTCAATTAACAAAATGGTATATCCTCTTTCCTTTATCTGGCCGATTAGGTCCATCATCTCTCGCTTTTCGCCCCGATTCATCCCGGCCGCCGGCTCATCTAAGAGCAAAAGCTTTGGCTCCGTGGCCATAGCCCTGGCAATTTCCAGCCTACGCTGCTCGCCGTAAGAGAGGTTTTTGGCAAACTCATCAGCCTTATGGTCTAGTTTTACAAAAGCCAGCAGCTCTTTTGCTTTATCCCTCACTTCTTGTTCCTCCTGCTTCACCTTCGGAGGCTTAATGATTGCTCCAAAAAGTCCAGCGGTGGTGCGGCAGTATTGTCCTACAGTTACGTTTTCCAGTACACTCATGCTGGAAAAAATTCTGATGTTTTGAAAGGTACGGCTAATTCCCGCAAAGGTTACCTGGCTAGGCTTTAAACCTAACATGGATTTTCCATCAAAGGTTACCTCACCAGTGGTGGGCTGATAAATTCCTGTAATTAAGTTAAAGAAAGTGGTTTTACCCGCTCCGTTTGGGCCAATGATACTGACTATTTCCCCTTTATTAATGTGAAAGTCCACTTTACTTACTGCTAGTAGCCCCCCGAAAGCCTTGGTGACGTTTTTTGCTGTTAGAATCTCCACTTTTCTTCCTCCCTTCCTTTAAGCTTTCCAGGCTGATAAAACCTTGCGGTCTCATTAGCATCATCATAATTAAAAGCATACCGTAAATGGCATAACGATAAGTAGCGATTGATCGCAGTGCTTCCGGCAAGGCTGCCAGCACTATCGCCCCTACAATTACGCCAGGGATAGATCCTATTCCCCCTAGCACCACCATGCATAGGATAATAACTGATTCTAAGTAAGTAAAGCTATCAGGACTGACGTAATGGATATAGGAAGCAAAGAAGCTGCCGGCTAATCCTGCAAAGAAAGCGCCAATAGTGAAGGCCATTATCTTTAGTTTAGTAGTATCGATTCCCATGGCCTCTGCCGCCACTTCATCCTCTCGGATGGCTTGCAGGCCAGAGCCCACTCTTGAATTCAAGATGCGATAAAAGACAAAAATAGTAATCGCAACTATCGCTAAAATCAAATAGTAATTAGCAGTGTTAGAGCTTAGAGTATAGCCAAAAATGGATGGAGATGGTATCCCAGGTATACCTGCAGGACCTCTGGTGACACTAGTCCAGTTCACAAGCACTAGCCTGACTATTTCCCCAAAGCCAATTGTAGTAATAGCCAAATAGTCACCCCTTAGCCTCAAGGTTGGAATTCCCAGCAGGAAACCAAAGGCAGCAGCCACTAAGGCACTAAAAAGGAGCGCTAGCCAAAATGAAACCCCAAAGTTTACCGTCAGCAATGCGGTAGTGTATGCTCCAATGCCATAAAAGGCAGCGTGCCCCATAGATAATTGCCCCGTAAAGCCCACAATAAAGTTAAGACTAAGGGCTAGCACGATATATATTCCAATAATAATAGCAGTTCTTAAGAAATAAGCATTTGTTAAAAAAGGCAGTACAAATAATATTCCAACCAACGCTAAGAAGAGAATTTTCTTTGTGCCGTTGCTTAAATTTACAACCTTGACAGTGATTTTATCAAATCCAATAGATAAACCTTTAATTACCACATATAGTACTACCCCAGCAATGGCCAGATTTATTAAAACCTGTATATAATTCGGCATCACCACACCCCCTATACCTTGTCCTGTTGGTTCTTACCAAGCAAACCAGCAGGTCTCAACAACAGCACTAGTATTAGAACTATAAAGGCAATACCATCTCTAAAGCCGGAGGATATATATGCAGCTCCCATGCTTTCTGCCACACCTAGGAGCATGCCTCCTAGCATCGCACCAGGAATACTGCCTATTCCTCCTAATACAGCTGCACTAAAAGCCTTTAGTCCAGGCATAAAGCCCATCATCGGAAAAACCGCCTTATAATACATCCCTACCAATATTCCAGCAGCAGCTCCCAGAGCAGATCCAATGGCAAAGGTCAGGTAGACGATACGATCGGTATTAACTCCCATCAAGCGAGCTGTGTCCATATCCTGAGCAGTGCTACGCATAGCCCGCCCTATCTTTGTCTTAGTTACCAAAATAGTCAATCCACTCATAAAGACTACAGAAATGCCTAGAATAAACAGCTGCAACGAGGAGACGTTCATCCCCAACATTTGAAAATTAGTATTAGTAAATACGGGAGGAAAGGAATTAGTCTGGGGTCCCCAGGTTAACATAGCATAGTTCTCTAAAAAAATAGCCGCTCCTATAGCGCATAGAAATAAATTTATCCGAGCCGCCTTAAATAAAGGCTTATAGGCAATTCGAGACATGAGCACTCCTAGCAACGCTGCTCCCACCATCCCAAAGACAAAGGCCGGTAATAAAGGTAGCTGTAGCACCGTTAATGCTGTCAAGGCAAAAAAGGCCCCCATCATGTAAATATCTCCATGGGCAAAATTTATCAGCCCAATAATTCCATAAACCATGGTAAAGCCAATGGCTGTCAAGGCATAAATACTGCCTAAAGCTAAACCGTTTCCTAGCTGTTCAAAAAACATTATTTCACCCCTCATATTGACCTATCAAAAGATAGCATTAATCCTTTATGAAAAGAAGGCGGGTAGTGATTTGAATATAAACCCTTACCCGCATCTATGTTTAGCTTTTAATCTAAAGATTCGATTAACTAATTTATAAATAACTTATAATTGATCCGCCGCAGGTACAATCTTACCATCTTTTACCGTTAACATAATAA
>JAWSUQ010000103.1:0-8266 GCA_033549265.1 Bacillota bacterium | reverse complement strand
GCAAGTGGTTGCACTGTTCCTGTTTCATTATTAGCATGCATAACAGAAATCAGAATAGTCTGGTCTGTAATTGCTCTTTCTATCTCAGCTGACGATACCTGGCCAAAAGAGTCTACCCCTACGTAGGTAACCTTGGCACCAAGCTTTTGTAAAAATCTGCAGGGGTTAATTACTGCTGGGTGTTCAATTTCGGTTGTAATAATGTGGTTTCCTTTATCTTTGAGAGCAAAATACACGCCTTTAAGAGCATGGTTGTTTGCTTCACTACCGCCACTGGTAAAAATAACTTCATGTGAACTGCAACCTAGTAAACTTGCTACTTGCTGCCTGGCTTTTTCGTAAGCTTCTTTAGCTGGCTTCCCAGCCCAGTGAGTAGTAGATGGATTTCCATAATGCTCAGTTAAAAAAGGTCTCATAGCCTCCGCTACTTCCGGGGCAATTGGTGTGCTGGCATTATAATCAAGATATATTTTTTGCATTTAACTTATACCCCTTTCTACCATTAATGGTATAGTGCTTTCTCTTCCCTTAGACTCATCAATATAGTAACTATTTGCTGCTGAAATAAATAACATTAATGCTCCCAATAAAAATGCTAATTGGTAGCTATTGTTGTAGTCAAAAACAATGCCTCCTAAGTAAGCTCCAGCTGCTGCTCCAAACTTGGAATAAGAATATATAGCCAAATACTGTACCCATCACTTTTGTTCCCCAAATATCTCCAGTTATGGCCGTAGTAAAAGGACCGGGCTAATTTTAGGAACAAACTACTTTAATCATAATATGGGATGTGACTTTGAAAGTGTACCTGAGCCTGAGGTTAAGTGTACCTTGAAAGAACAAAACCCATTATGAAATAGAGTATGTACTCCGTCGACAGCATCTGTTACCCTGGTTATTGACAATATTCAACATCCCCATGCCCGTCAATGTTTGGGCCCTAAAGAAATAGCAGCAGCGTCTGCTCCAAATCCAGCACAAAAGCCCCCCGGGATGGAGTCTGCTCTCTTCATTCCGGCATGAATTATTTGTTCTTTATTAACCGCTTCGTTTGAGTTTGCGTATGCTGCTAACATACTACACGCAATTAAAGGATGATGAGCCTGCCCTGCCACTGGAAATTCTGCATTACCTAATATCTCTTCTAAGCAGCCTGCATCCAGCAGAGCAGCTTGCATTTTATCTGCTTTTTTCTGCGGCACAGCAATTAATAATCCACCAGAAGTTCCCAATGGCTTAGATAGAAACAAAATATCACCCGGCATAGCACCACTTTTTCTTACTAGTTTAACTGGGTCCACTAAGCCGGTTACTGCCATTCCGGTACTTTGGTGCATTATCCTCTATTGAATGGCCACCGGCAATGCTTACCCCTGCTTCTAAAGCTTTATCAGCTCTCCCTTTCAGAATTTCTTCTAAAATAGTTAAAGGTAAACCACGATTGCTACTGAAGAACTTAGCTGATAAATGGCTGCATCTTCTTTTATCCCACTTACCAAATTTTTGTCTACCGGTGGCGGCAAACACCCTAATATTTTTCCTATTATTGATTTAAACATATCATAATTAGTGCTATAATTAAAATGCATATATTTTATACCATCTATACAAAATGAACATAGCAATAGTTGTTTTGGGGGGAACTTAGTGGATATAGCAAACCTTAAAGCTTTTTATCAAGTTGCAATTAGCGGTAACTTTTCTAAAGCTGCCTCTGAATTATTTGTCAGCCAGCCTGTTCTCTCAAGGCAAGTGGCAGCACTAGAAAAAGAGCTTGACTTGCAACTTTTTTACCGTCAAGCACGTCATGTTATCCTAACAGATGCCGGCAGGCGCTTATTTAAGTATGCAGAAAAAATAATCAGCCTCACAAATGAGGCTGAAATAGAAATGTTAGAACTTAAGGATCTGACCACTGGGGAACTATCTTTGGGGGCTAGTACTACCATAGCCAATTACTTACTACCGCCAGTTCTGGCAAAATACCGTAACAATAATCCTGGCATTAATCTTTCCTTAAAAGTAGCTAATACTGCTCAGATTGAACAAATGGTTTTAGAGAATAAAGTAGACATAGGATTGATTGCAGGGAATATAGAAACTCTCGGGCTCTTTCAAGAGCAATTTGCAGAAGATGAGTTGTTTTTAGTTGTTCCCAATAAACACATTTTTGCAGAAGTCCCACATATTACTTCTAAGCAACTAAATCAAGAAACTTTTTTATGCAGGGAAGCTGGGTCTGATACCCAACGTTTACTAAACAGTTTACTAGAGAGCCATGGCGTAGTACCTAATCAAAAAATAATTCTGGGTGATACTGAAGCAATAAAGCGCAGCGTCATTAATAACATGGGTATAGCTTTTCTGTCTAAATATACTTTTCAATATGAATTGACTTTAGGTCTATTAAAAACCATTGAAGCTTTAAAAATGTGTCGACCATTAATGCTAATCTATGCTAAAGGCGCCAGACTTTCACCTGCCGCTTTACTTTTTGCTTCATTAATAAAAAAAGTTCATATTGCCTAACTTGCGATCTTATTAATAAATAATAAAAACATTTTATGATAATAGGTATTAACGACAAAAATCACTAAGGATACCGAATATCCCTCTTTCCTTAGTGATTTTTTTAAATAGTCCACTGATTGTGAATAACACCTACTAATAACCATGTCCCTTCATGTTCTTCAAATACTAATCGGAGACTTTTCCAATCCATACCTACAAATTCTGGGTTAAACCCGGCAAAATAATATTCCACAACTATTGGATTATTATATACTTCAAATTGGTTCTCAAACATGTTTCCGCTGCTTAAAACTTCATTAAATCCCACTTCTTCTGCCTCAATGAAATCTTCTGAGTAAATGAATTTAGCGTAATACTCCCCTGGGGTTAATTTAATCCCATCGCCTATTCCGTCATAGTATCCCCATAGATATTCCCCTTGAGCTTCAAAAAAACCTTTCATTTCTTCTTTAGTAAATACAACGTCATCCTCCAGTGAAACATAGGTATAAGGGGTGAACCTGACTCCCTTCTGCGGGTGAACAAATTCAGAAATTGTTTTAGCATCTTTTTCACTGATAGCCTTAATCACCCTGCTGGAAGTATCATTAATTACCTCTTCAGCAATTGCTGGCTTAATTACTCCATCCTCTGTATACTCATATTCTATTTTAGATGTATCGCTTCCGTTTGGTTGAGCAGGCCCACATGCTGCTACTATTAGCATAAGCATCGTCAATGTAGCGGCAAAAGCTAACTTTTTTTTCATGGCTTATGTCTCCTTTTATTATTAGTTTACATTTAACTTAGACGGATATAGCTAAAGTTAAGTTCCAAGAAGAAGGTCATTTGAATCTTATCGGGAGTTTTGAGAATTATTTAAGGAAAAAAATGTGTTGACTTATCAGTATTAATTCTATATATTATTATTAAACTGTGGCATGAAGTCACTCTTACTGCCAGAAGGCATATGATTAATCTTTTTAAATGAAACAAATATAACAAGTTCAGAAACTAGACCACGAAGGTCGGGATTTATTTATTACCCCTTTCTTTGTGGTCTTTTTGTCTTAATCACTCCTAAGTTAAAACTCTAAATTGCGGAGGTAGATACTAATGAAGAAATATGCAAGCATTTTTTTTATGGCACTTATAACTTTGTCTCTAATACTAACTGGCTGTAACACAGCAGTAAAAGATGAAGTTACTAAAGACAATTCCGGATCTTTGCTATTCACAGCTAACGGAGAAGATTTTGTAAGGGAAGGTTTTATTACAAAAGACGGCTGGAGCTTAAGCTTTGACCACGTTTATATCACTCTATCAGATATTACAGCATATCAAACTAATCCCCCCTATGAGCCTGAAAATGGTCCCGAAATCCAGGCTATCGAAACAGTTATTTTAGAGAAACTATACACTGTGGATTTAGCTACAGGCGAGGAAGATGCTGAACCTATTTTAGTTGGTGAAGTTAAGAATGTACCGGTAGGTCACTATAATGCTATATCTTGGAATATGTTAAAAGAAAACAACGGGGAATTTAAAGGTTATTCTCTTGTTTTACTTGGAGAGGCCGTAAAAGACAGCCATACAGTAGATTTTACTATTAAATTAGCACCGGAATTTAGTTACCGTGGTGGAGAATTTATTGGTGATGAAAGAAAAGGGATTGTTACTGCAGGAGATATAGGAGATTTGGAAATGACTTTCCACTTTGACCATATTTTTGGAGATGGAGCTTTGCCGGCGGACGATGAACTTAACCTCGGAGCCTTTGGTTTTGAGCCTTTTGCATCCTTAAGCCAAGATGGTAAACTAGATATTAGCATGACTGAGTTAGAAGAACAATTAACTGCTGAACAATATCAAGCTCTCCTTAAGATTTTTCCTGATTTTGGACATGTAGGTGAAGGACACACTTATAGTGAACAGCTTTAAGTAATTGTGTTGAGGGAGAGGATGTCTATGAAGAGAAAATTTATCTTAGCATTAATTATTTCATTTCTGGGTATTGGAGTAAATCTTTCTCCTGTTTTAGCCCATGGAGCAAATATAAAATATGAATCTAATATGACATATAAAATTGAAGCAACCTTTGAAGATGGTGCTCCGATGGATAATGCTCAAGTGACAATTTATGCGCCTGATAATCCAGCTGATCCATGGGAGAAGGGGCTTACCGATGAAAATGGAATATTTTATTTATCCCCCGATCTATCTAAAGCTGGTTTGTGGCTGGTTCAGGTTCGCAAAGCAGGCCATGGTGTTTCAGTAAACATTACTATTGATGAGGGGCAGTTTGTATCAGGTGAGACAAGCCTAAGCAAAGCACAAATTATTTTAATGACCGTTAGTGTCCTTTGGGGTTTTGTAGGAACCGCACTTTATTTTTCAAGGAGGAAAAACTAATGCATATCCCTGACGGCATACTACCTGTTGCTGTTTCTGCCGGTGGCTACGCTATAGCAGGCTTAGCCACTTGGCACTCACTCTCTAAAATTAATCAAAAAGATGATCCCCGTAAGGAGATTCCCAAAGCATCCTTATTGACAGCTGCCTTTTTTGTGGCGTCTTGGATTCAAATCCCTATTCCCCCGGCAAGTGTTCACCTTACCTTGATTGGGCTGCTGGGGGCTATGTTAGGATTTTATGCTTTTCCAGCCATACTTATCGGATTATTTTTTCAGGCAGTTATGTTTCAACAAGGAGGTCTGACAACCTTAGGGGTAAATGCCACTATTATGGGCATTCCGGCTCTTTTATCCTTTTATTTATTTAACCTTTTTAGAGGTGTATTCCTAAAAGGAAATTCCTTTAAAACAGGTTTCTTAGGCTTCTCCGTAGGAATAACAGGTGTGGGCATAGCCGTGATAATGTTTTATCTTATTGTGGTTAATTTCATACCGGCAGACATTAATATTGTGACCGAACGAGCGGCTGTTTTTACTTTGACCTCGGCTCACCTGCCCTTAGTGCTATTAGAGGGATTGTTTACCGCTTCCCTGCTCATGTACCTTAATCGTGTAAAGCCAGAAATGCTGGAGGCGTAAATCATGTTTTTACAACGTTGGGATCCGAGATTAAAGTTTATCAGCTTAATGATATTAATCTTTTCCTTTTCCTTTGTGCAAAACCTTTTACTATTGCCTGTTATCCTATTAATAAGTGCTTTATTGTTTATGCTATCAAGCTTAGGCCTTTCCTTCTGGCTTAACCGTATCCGCTTACCTGCTTTCTTTTTAATATTTATGGGATTAATATTAGTTCTCTTTTCAGGTGAAACTACCTTATTTCAATTAGGGCCACTATCTGTTAGACAAGAAGGTTTGTTTGCAGTTTTTGTTATCTATGCTAGATTCCTATCTATTATGACTGTAATTATTGTGCTTTTTGGAACCTCTTCTATTTTAAGTATAGTGAAAGCAATGCGGGCCTTAGGCCTTCCTTTGATAATTACTGACATGACATTGTTTTTTTACCGTTATCTTTTTGATATAGGCCGAGATCTGCAGACAATGCAAATAGCCATGCGGATGCGAGGCTTTAAAGCCAGCAAGCTGGGCAACTTAAGTTATATTTCCGCCTTAGCTGGATCCCTCTTAGTAAGAAGCTTTGAGCAGTCTGACCGGGTTTATAGTGCTATGACCCTGAGAGGCTATGGACAGCCGGCGGCTTTTAATGAAGACTTCAAGGCCCAAGCAGCAGACTTTTGGGGGCTTGCTCTTTTTATCTTATTAGCAACTATTATAATTTTGTTGCAAATCTATATACCTTAACAGCTGGAGTTGAAATTACATGACAAATCGCGAAAAAGCAATGGAGATTTCTAAACTATCCTTTGAATACTCCAAAGGTAAAAAAATATTTAATAATTTATCCCTTGATATATATGCAGGAGATAAAATCGGTATTATTGGTCCTAATGGTACCGGAAAAACCACCTTTTTTTTGACTATATCTGGAGTAAAAAAACCTACTTCAGGAACAGTAAATCTCTTTGGCAAGCCTGTGGAAGCAGGCAAGTTCAGGCCAGAAATCGGTATGGTTTTTCAAAGCCCCAACGATCAGATTTTTAACCCTTCAGTGGAAGATGATATTGCTTTTGGGCCGATTAATATGGGCTTATCAAAAGAAGAAATTAAGGCTAGGGTGGACCAGGCGTTAACAATTATGGATATAGAGAAACTAAGGGATAGGTCTCCTCACCAGCTGTCCGGTGGAGAAAAGCGTTTAGTAGCTATTGCCGGGGTCATTGCCATGAGTCCGAAGCTTGTTATCTATGACGAACCCACCTCTAATTTAGATATTCGTTATCGGAGACGACTTATTAATTTCTTAAAATCTACAGATCAAAAGGTAATGATTGTAGCCTCCCATGATCTGGAATTTATTTTAGAAGTGTGCAATAGAGTGGTCTTGCTGGACGAAGGAAAAATTATCGCTGATGGAAATCCAAAGGAAGTCCTTAGTAACGAAGATTTAATGCTGGCCCATGGCTTGGAGAAACCCCATTCGTTAGTTCCTCACGCCAATAACCATCATAATAATGCAAAAATCATGGACGATTCAGTCTAGAAAAGCTGAAATCGATCCATGATTTTTTTTATTTTTTCTATTAACTTATACAGAAATGTACAATTATTTACCAAATTTCTGTTTAGAGTAAAAAAGCAACTGTTAGAAAAGACTAAATTATAATAATGCTTTTATAGGATGTGACTTTTTAAATGATTAAGAAAGTTGCTAAAAAAATCTTTTTAGTCTTTATATTGTTATTATCTGTTTCATTCATAAGTTATGGAGCCTTCATTAGCTTATATTTTTATACCTCCACCCCTAAGTTTTGTAGTAGCTGTCATTATGTAGCACCCTATGTTGCTTCTTGGAATATATCATCCCATAAAGAAGTCAACTGTATGGGATGTCATGAACCAATAGGTTCTTTAGGGAAGCTACATTCAAAGGCCCGAGGTTTAAACTACTATATTTCTGATAAAACTGGTAATTATGTATTGCCTATTTTTGATGCATCTTACATAAGTGAAGCAAATTGTTTTAGGTGCCATACTGGTCAAAGTAGTGCTCACATGAATGCACCTATGATAAATGATAACCATCTGCATTTAGAATATATTAAAGAAGAAAGAAAATGTTCTAGTTGCCATAATGAAGTTGGACATGACATTAATATTGGGCTTGATGAAGTTTTTAAATAGATAGCTGTTACCTCAAATCGCCCGTTTTGCAAGTCGTATGAGCACCATTTGAGAATGCTACCTCTTTATTCTAGCAGATTTCTACGCATTTTGGTAAACTCTTCTTCTGTTATTTCACCTTTGGCATACCGTTCTTTTAATATTTCCATTGCATCTTTGGAAGGCTCCAAATAAGACTTTTGATTGCTAGATCCAATATTAGTTAGTCCTTTAATTGCCAGTACAATCACTCCGATTATCAATAACCACCATAAAAGCATGCCCAGACTTCCAAAGCCAAAACCCCAGTGCATTTTTAATTCCTCCCTTAAGATAGTTATTTTCCTTTAATCAAAAGAATTTTAAGCACATGTATCTTTTGCCTTATTTTCTTTCACTATCTGTCGCCTTCTTGCTAGCCAAATAAGCAAGACGGTGTTAACAATACTGAGCATCATCGCTATAATGGCAATGCTGTACAGTGGAAAGAAATCTTGTGGCAGTTGTTTGATTGCCGTCAAAATTTTGGGTTTTAGTAAGGACCACCAAATTTGGCC
>JAWSUQ010000102.1:0-8404 GCA_033549265.1 Bacillota bacterium | reverse complement strand
ATAGCTATATAGCTGAGAGGAGCTGAGACTGTTGAGTCTAGCAAGTGAGAGTCACAAAAGAGGTTATTTTGGAGAGTTTGGGGGTTCCTATGTACCACCGGAGCTGAATTCCGCATTGTCATTATTAGAGGAGAAATTTTACGACAACATTGACAACTTAGAATTTCAAAAGGAGCTAGATTACCAATTACAGCAATATATTGGGAGGCCCAACCCCCTTTATTACGCAAGAAAACTATCTACAATCCTTGGCGGTGCAAAAATATATTTAAAGCGGGAAGATCTAAATCACACTGGTTCTCATAAGATAAATAATGCAATTGGTCAGGTACTGCTTGCCAAGAAAATAGGTTTAAAACGAGTAATTGCAGAAACAGGTGCTGGTCAGCATGGTGTAGCTACTGCCACTGCTGCAGCTCTATTTGATATGGATTGTACTATCTATATGGGTGAAGAAGATACTAAGCGACAGCAGCTTAATGTATTTAGAATGGAGCTCTTAGGTGCAAAAGTTCATCCTGTTACTTCAGGAACTAGAACTTTAAAGGATGCAGTGGACGAAGCTTTAACTGATTATGCTCAAAACTATCAAAATACTTATTACATGTTAGGTTCTGCAGTTGGCCCTCATCCATATCCATCTATAGTGAGACATTTTCAGTCAATTATTGGCCGGGAAGCTAGAGAACAAATTCTCTCCCAGGAAGGCCGCTTGCCGAATTATGTTATGGCCTGTGTTGGTGGTGGTAGTAATGCAATCGGTCTATTTGCTCCCTTTGTAGATGACCAGGAAGTAAAAATTATTGGAGTAGAACCTGGAGGATTGGGCTTAGATACAGCAAAGCATGCTGCCCCTCTCTGTCAAGGTAAGCCAGGAGTAATTCATGGCTTCAAGTGCTATGTATTAGCTGATGATGAGGGCAACCCCGTTCCTACTCATTCTATTGCTGCAGGCTTAGACTACCCTGGTGTTGGTCCAGAGCACAGCTATCTTAAATCTATCAACCGTGCTCAGTATGTTGCAGTAACAGATAAAGAGGCATTAGAAGCTTTTCAAATGCTTTCTAAAACAGAAGGTATTATCCCTGCATTAGAAAGTGCCCATGCAGTAGCTTATACCTATAAGTTAGCCCCTACCCTATCAGAAGATCAGATTATTATCGTAAATTTATCTGGTCGAGGCGATAAGGACGTTGCTCAAGTTTTTGATATGATAACTAAAAAGTAAGTATAGTTTATAGATTATTATTATAAAAGCTAGAGTTGTAGTACAACTCTAGCTTTATTTTTTTCCTCAAATACAATAGCTAATTATAAAATTTTATAGTAAAACCCCTTGTCTATTGATAGTAATTATCATATAATAATAGATATCAACAGACGAGGGGATGCGCTATGCTTATATCTGATTATAAAATTAAATCTTTAAAAAAGAATTTTTGGTTAATAAACTATCGAGTGGACAACAACGGGCTGATCACTTTAATGAGCGCCTTTAAAGTGTTTGAAAAAAAAGGGTGGTGGGAAAGGAGTGAATATAAATGTGTCTCTTAGTAGTTGGCGGAGATAGTTTAGGTAAAATAGATAAGAATCTTATTAGCTTAGGAATTAAAGAAATTGTACATATTGACGGGAGAAACAAACCTTGCAAGCGACAGCTGTCAATTCCAGCAAAAACTAACCTTATTGTTGTTTTAACAGATTATATTAATCACAATACCTCTACTACTATTAAAAAACTTGCTAAGGAAAAAAATATTCCAGTTGTTTTTTCTAAACGCTCATGGACATGTGTTTTCTGTAAAATACAACCCTTTATTAAGGGACATTGCTGTTAATTGCCATGAATGTAGCTATCCCAATAGCTATTATTTCTCCATTACTATTTGTAACCTCAGATTGTCCCACAATTATTTTATTTCCTTTTTTTAAGATAGAACCTTTAGCTATTAATTCTCCTTTGGCAGGCAGTAGATAATTTACCTTCATTTCAATAGTGTAAGCACCTTGGTCTAAAGGTAGCTGATTATTTATTGCTATAGCGATACTGGCATCGATCAATCCTGCCACTGCACCGCCATGAATATTTCCATACACTTGGGTAGTTTCTGTCATTTCCTTCATAGTTACATAGGCTGCTTCATCCTTAACTATTAGACTTAAACCCATATGATTCCAATAGTTACCAGCTGCTATCCTATTAATATCAACCACTATCTCACCTCCGCGATCACCAAGAATCTAATTTTTATATTATAAAAAAAGGGGGTATGCAACCCCCTGGTTTACTTTACTTTCTGCATTGATACACTTACTACTTCGGCTATATCTTTTGCAAACATCTTTTCTCCTTGCTCTTTGGCTTTAATGCCATCATCCATCATCGTCAAGCAGAAAGGGCAGCCTGTTATCAAGTAATCTGCATTTGTTGTTAAGGCTTGTTCAACTCTAGTCTCATTTATTCTCTTGCCAACTGTTTCTTCCATCCACATCCTACCGCCGCCAGCGCCACAGCAGAAGCTCTTCCCTTGATTTCGCTCAAACTCCACTAAAGTAGCTTCGGGAATGCTATTAATAATATTTCTTGGCTCTTCGTAAACATTATTATACCGCCCTAAATAACATGAATCATGATAAATCATTTTATTAGGCACAGAATCTGTTAATTTAATAGCATCTCTATTTATCAGCTCATTAATTAACTGAGAATGATGGACAACCTCAAAATCTCCACCCATTTGGGGATATTCATTTTTTAATGCATTAAAGCAATGAGGACAATGGGTAACAATTTTCTTGATTCCATATTCTTTTAATAGCTCAATATTACCTTGTGTTAAAGACTGATACAGATACTCATTTCCTAAACGACGAGCTGAGTCACCACAGCACATTTCATCACTACCAACGATACTGAAATTGATATTGGCTGCTTTCATAATCTTTACTACCGCTGCAGCTACTTTTTGATTCCTAGCATCATAAGCTCCGGCACAGCCTACCCAGTACAAAATATCAGGGTTGTTGTTTTCTGCCAATGTAGGTACTTCTAAGCCTTTAGTCCAATCAAGTCGAGCAGCCTTTCCTAACCCCCATGGGTTCCCTACCCGTTCCATGTTAGTTAAAGCTAGCTGTGCTTCTTGAGATATTTCTCCTTCATCCAGCACCATATACCGTCTTAATTCAAGGGTCTTAGGCACATGCTCCACAAACACCGGGCATTGCTCTTGACATGAGCCGCAGGTAGTACAGCTCCAGATTGCTTCTGGATCAATTACTTCACCAATTAACGATTTCATATCAGCCTCAACAGCAGCAGCTACTTCATCCTGTGCCTCCTGGCCTTCTTGGTTACTCTCGTTTTGGACCTTGGCTAATAGCTTAGCTTTATTATCTAATACGTGCTCCCGGATATTTTGAACTAGCGCCTTAGGAGACAAAGGCTTTTCAGTTAAAAATGCAGGACAGTTGTCTTGACAGCGACCACAGCGTGTGCAGGCTTCGGTGTCAAAAATATCCTTCCAAGTAAAATCCTCTAGCGTTGAAATCCCATAGGATTCAATAGATTCATCCTCGAAATCTATGGGCTTTAAAGCTGCCTTGTTCTCTAAATCCTGCCAATATTGATTTGCGGTGGAACTAATAATATGGAAAAGCTTTGAATATGGTATATATGCAATAAAGCTAAATGCCAACACCATGTGGAACCACCAAAAGAATCTATGTAGCGCCATCATTCCTTCAGTATTAGAAAATAAGGCGCCAAATATATTGGCAAATATCATTCCTATTGGAGTCCAGTTGCTCCATTCCACTGGGTTTACTGCCAATCTAAAGCCAGAGATAAAAAAACCAGAAACTAAAATGGCAAGTATTAAAAATAGAGATACATAATCATCACTCTTATTGTCAATTCCCTGAGGCTTAGTTATTAGCCGTCGGTAAAGAGCCATTAAGATTCCTACAATAGCTAGTAAACCAGCTATGTCTAATAGTAGCTTATAATATAGAAAAAAGTCAGTATACATAAAAGTAAAGCCTAGGTGGTCATCTAAACCTACAATAACTGTCCCTAAAAATAAAATAATAAAACCGTAAAAAATAAAACTATGCATAATTCCAGCAAACTTCTCTTTCATTATCCGCTTGTGTCCAAGAGCGTAAACTACAACCAACTTAATTCTTTCACCAATTGGTTCTGACCGCTTTTCTGGTCGGCCAATTTTCAATAATTGAAGTTTTTGATAGAGTCCATAGAAGAATACGATTAGGGCAAGTGCAAAAAGTATGTACATTAAACCATGGCTTCCTATATTCCAATATAACTCTCTTACAGGCATGATAATCCCTCCTTAATTAATTTTTGATGACAATATATAATTACCCTTTGATGATCCTTGGCAAAATCATTTGGTGAATCGGTGTTAGTGATTTAGGATTTTGAAAATTGGCACCAACAAAGGCCTTACAATAATTTCTAAGGTTAGGCAGTAGTACAATTTCATCAACAAAACCTTGCTGTGCACAGTAAGTTGGGCGAGACTTATCATGATAATCCTGCATCATTTGATTCATTTTAATTATAATTGGCTCTAAGTCCCGACCGGCATCCTTTTCCTTAACAAGCCTTCTAGCATAAGATGCAGCGGCAGCAGTTTCTCCGTGCATGACATAAATTTCTGTAAGGGGTGTTCCTATAGTAAAGGCGTTATTGTTATTTGCCTGGGGTCCCCCCATTAGATAATGAGCTGCTGCAGTACCTTTTCTCATTACAATACACATCATGTTGATACTAGACTGTTCAATGGAATAAGCTAGGGCTTGGCCAAGGGACAGCAATTCAGCCTCTTCAGCTAAGTCACCTACATCAACTCCTGTGGTATCCTGAATCCAAATTATTGGTAGATTGTCTCTGCCACAAAAGGTAACAAATTCGTTTTGCTTGATTAACCCTTGACGATAATGCTTTCCACCTACTCCTACATAAGCGCCGTCAGCATATTCGGGGTAATTTTTTAGTATCCCCTGCCTATTGCTGATGATCCCTACGGGGAAACCATCTATTTTAGCTATCCCAGTGATAACCTCAGGTCCGTAATCAGGTCTATATTCCATAAGTTCACTGTTATCTGTAATTCTTGCCAATACCTGAAAAACATCATATGCTCGCTTTTGATTGACTGGCACAATTCTGTTTAGTTCTTCTATTTCAAACTTGGGTTCCGTTGATTCTGCTACTTTGAAAAACTTAGAATCATATGCTGGAATCCCTTTCATATACTGTTTTATCCCATCAAGAACCTCAGCTTCTGTTTCATGCACCTCTCTAAAATAACCAGTTTTATCGAAGTGTGTTTCAACCCTGCCAGGATCTTTAGCCTTAAAGCCCCTGGAAGCTTCAATCAGCTCTTCTGCAGTGGCTAAGTCAAAGAACCCTTTAGGTGTCATGCCACCCACGATTCCAGCTCCGCCAACGGCAATGTTTGCATCCTTGTGAGCTACTAAAATGGAGGGACTAATACCTTGATAACCTCCACCTGCCGGGTTTGTACCGAAAATTGCGTTTAAGACAGGTATTCCTAACTGACTGAGCTCCGCATTTTTATAGAGACTAGCTCCGTTACCTCTAGGGCCTGCATATACCTTTTCCTGCTCCATTAATTTAACTCCACTACAATTTGTTAGCCAGACTAATGGTATATTTAGCTTCTTTGCTAGCTCTGCGCCACGAAAAATATTTTCAGCCTGCCCCGCAATCCAGGCGCCTGCCATTATCTTATTATCAAATGCCATAATTACAGCCCATCTGCCCTCTATCTTTCCTAAGCCATCTATAATCCCAGTACACCCTTCTTCATTCTCGCCTGGGTTATATAGAGTATGGAGAGGAGCCCATGTTCCCTGCTCAACCAGATAATCGATTCTCTCGTAAGCCGTCAACTGTCCTTTTTTATGGATTACTGCCGCTGGTACCCCTGCTTCTCGAACTTTTTTAACTGCTCTAAAAATTATTTCTTCTTGTTCTTTTATTATTTTAATGTTTTCTTCAGATCTTTTTATTTGATTTGGACTTAACACCCTACCTATTTCAGGCATTTTATCAAAGTATGGTCTTAAGGGAGTTTGTGCTCGACCCATGTTTTACACCTCCTTATTCGATAGTCGATTTATTCAATTATTACCAGTATTTGATCCTCCTTTACTTCATCACCTTTTTTAACCCTAACCTCTACAACTTGGCCGCATTTATCAGTACATATGGGGTTCTCCATCTTTAAAGCTTCTAGGATTAACATTTCATCATCTATTTCTACTTTGTCTCCTACAGAAACAAACACTTCTACAATCCGTCCATCAATGGGGGCTACTAATAGGCCCATAGCTATCCCTCCTTTTTAGCATTTTTTATGCAATATTTATGCCAGCCCTTAATCCTACTTAGCAGCTTATTTAATTATGTATCTTTAGCAAAGCCAATTGCATAATTGCAATAATGCATGCATTAGCGCATTAAAAAAAGAGAGGTATTAGTTACCTCTCTCTCATAGCTTAAACCTATTTACCGATACTTGTAATTCCTCTGACAGGTTTGTTAATTGCTGAGCTGATTTTGATATTTCATCCATGGCACAAGTTTGCTCTTCAGTGATACTGGCTACCTCCTGAGCTGATGAGGATGCCTCTTTGGCAATTTTCATCATATTATCAGTTTGCTCAACTACTGTTTCACTTCCATTTACAACCATTTTAATGGCTTCTGCTGCTTCTTCAATCTGTTCATTTACCTTCGCAACACTATTCAGCACCTGCTTGAAGGCATCCCCAGCTTCTATAATCATATTATTACCTGCTTTTACTTCTTTAGTTCCTCTGTTCATGGCATCTACAGATTTATTAGTTTCATTTTGTATTTCAGTTATTAAGGTGCTTATTTCTTTAGTGGCAGTAGCTGATTGCTCTGCTAGCTTTCTAACCTCTTCCGCTACTACGGCAAAGCCCCTACCCTGTTCTCCTGCCCTTGCAGCTTCAATCGCTGCATTTAAAGCCAGTAAGTTTGTCTGTTCAGCTATTCCAGTAATAACTTCTACTATCTTCCCAATTTCCTGAGATCGGACCCCTAAATTTGTAATAATTTGAGCAGACTGCCCTACAATTTGGCTGACCTCACCTATTTGAGTTACTGCTCGCTCGATAACGATTACACCATTTTCTGATGCACCAATAGCTTCACTTGACGATGCCTTAACTATACTACTATTTGATTCAGCTTGCTTTAGTCTGCCAATCATATCGGTGATAGTGTCACTGGTGCTGTTAATACTATGTTCCTGCTGTTCAGCACCACTGGCAACTTTCTGAATGCTGGCGGAAACCTGTTGTGATGCAGCAGCATTTTCTTGAGCGCTGGCCATTAGCTCTTCAGCAGATGCAGCTACCTGTTCAGAGGCTGAATTAATCTCAATAATTAGCTTTTTTAGGTTGTCAACCATATGAGCTATAGCCGCTCCAAGTTTGCCAAGCTCATCTTTTGAATCAACCTTTACAGTCTGACTCAAATCTCCATTGGCCACACTATTGACTACTGCCAACAGCTTGGTAATTGGTTTAGTGATTGAGTTTGCTAGAATTGCTGCTAAGATAATGGCTAAAATTACCGCTGCCCCGGTAATTATTAACACTGTTACTCCCAGTTTCTGTTGCAGCTCTACTATATTTTGCAATTCTAATTTAAAATGTTCTTCCCTTTCTTGAGCCATGTTAATAGAAGTTTCTATCAAGGCATTGCCTCTTGGTGCAAATGTCAAATTAGTAAAGCTTATTGCCTCATCAACCCGACCATCGAGATAAATTGGCACTACAGTATCACTAGCAGTTCGCCCCCAGCTCCTGCTGTCAATTATAAATTTCAATACGCTTTCTTCTTCAGTTAATTCCATGAATTTTTCTTCTAACTGAGCACTTTCGTTAGTAAGTCTATTAAAGTTATCGATATATTGATTATCACCAGTTAACAGAAAACCCCGCATGCTATTGCTTCGTTCAGCAATATTCAAGGCAAACTTTTGGTTTAAATCATATAATTGTAGCTCTAGCTCCATCATCTCAGTTAAATTATCTTCCACCAATTTCAGTTGGCTAAAGATCACCCCCGAAACTGCAATTAAAATTACGATTAATACTAAAAATCCTCCAAGTAGTTTAGTACGAATACTGTTAATCCCCAATTGCTACACCCCTTCGACTATGTATGAAATTATTAACAATATATTAATATTACTATATTTCCGTTAATCGGGATAGGGCTTTTGGTTAAAATTACAAAAATTTTATCAGCTTTTATCTAGCCATTTTTCCATAACAAGGCATGCTGTTAGGTCACCTGTTACATTTATTGCTGTACGAG
>JAWSUQ010000101.1:0-8405 GCA_033549265.1 Bacillota bacterium | reverse complement strand
GTGGAATATTCGATTCCAAAAAACTAGGCTATAAAAGCACTCTTTGTGCTATTAAGGTACCTGAAGATAGGATAGAAGAAGTTACAGAAATTGTGAACTCTTATAATGGAGTGACTCATAATTATCTTCGGGAGCATCAATACAATATGTGGTTTACATTAATAGCTCCATCAGATGATAGTATTCAAGAAATTCTAAGGGAAATGAAGGTTATGACTGGCATTGATGATATCATAAATTTACCAGCCATTAATTTCTTTAAAATTAATGTTAATTTTGATTTAAACGAGGTGTAATATGTTCTCTGAATTAGACTTAAAGATAATAAGAGCATTACAGGAGGATTTACCCCTAATAGAAGAGCCCTTTAAAGCCATAGCAACCCAGCTAGAGATAACTGAGACTGAACTTCTTGACAAAATTCATTATTTTATCGAAAATGGCTATATCAGAAGATTCGGTGCAGCCATTCGTCATAGAGAAGCAGGCTTCACAGCTAATGCCATGGTAGTATGGGAAGTGAATGAGGAAAAGACAAAAGAGGTTGGCGCCATAATGGCTCAATTTCCAGAGGTTTCCCACTGCTATCAACGTCCAAAGTATCCCGATTGGCCTTATAACATGTTTACTATGGTACATGGGAAAACTAAAGAACAATGCTGGGAAATTGCTAAAAAAATTTCAGAGAAAATACAGATTGACAAATATAATTTATTATTTAGTACTGATGAGCTTAAAAAAATAAGTATGAAGTATTTTGTGTAAATTTCCCGGATACCAAAGGAGGAGTAGTAAATGCACAGAGGTTTTGAAAAATCAAAAAGCCTATTTAAGCAAGCTCAAGAGGTTATTCCCGGTGGAGTAAATAGTCCTGTAAGGGCCTTTAGGGGTGTAGGCGGAGAACCAGTTTTCATTAAGCGAGGTGCAGGCTCTAAGCTTTACGACGTTGATGGTAATCAATATATCGATTACGTTGGCTCTTGGGGGCCATTAATATTAGGTCACTTACACCCTGAGGTAGTTAATGCTGTGCAAGAAACATTAACTATAGGAACAAGCTTTGGCGCGCCAACAGAAATTGAAACTGAACTAGCTCAGTTAATTATTGATGTTGTTCCTTCAATTGAAATGGTGAGAATGGTCAGTTCCGGTACAGAAGCCACTATGAGTGCTTTACGGCTAGCACGGGGTTATACTAAGAGAAATAAAATTGTTAAATTTGAAGGCTGTTATCATGGCCATGCAGATTCACTATTAATTAAAGCGGGCTCTGGTGCTTTAACCCTTGGTGTACCTACAAGCCCTGGAGTACCAGAAAATATTGCTAATAATACTATTACTGCATCCTATAATGATCTAGAAATGGTAAAGGAAATATTTACCCTAGAGGGTGAAGATATTGCTGCAGTTATTGTAGAGCCGGTAGCTGGCAATATGGGATGCGTACCTCCTCAGCCTGGATTTTTAGAAGGTCTAAGAGATGTCACTAAAAAGTACGGAGCTTTATTGATATTTGACGAGGTTATGAGTGGCTTTAGGGTAGCCTTAGGTGGTGCTCAGGAGCTTTATAAAATAGATCCTGATTTAACTTGCTTAGGTAAGGTTATCGGTGGTGGCTTGCCGGTAGGAGCATATGGCGGCAAAAGAGAAATAATGGAGCATATTGCTCCAGCTGGACCTATTTATCAAGCTGGTACTTTATCTGGTAACCCATTGGCAATGGGGGCGGGATTAGCAACCGTCAAGGTGCTGCAGAGGCCTGGAGTATATGACCAACTGTTTGCTATGACTGATAAATTAGCAGCTGGTCTAAAAGAAGCTGTTGAAGAAACAGGAATTGAAGCGAGCTTTAATAAAGTAGGTACGATGCTGTCTATTTTCTTTACCAACCAACAAGTTGTAGATTTTGCATCTGCTACTACCTCAGATGTGCCGAGATTCGGTAAATTTTTCTGGTCTATGTTAGAACATGGTGTGTATCTGGCGCCTTCCCAGTTTGAAGCATCCTTTATGTCACTTGCTCATACTGATGATGATATTAATCAAACTATTGAAGCAGCCAGAATTTCTCTTAAGAATTTAGTTTAAAAGTGAATTATATTTTTATAAGGATGAAAATTCTTGATTGAAGGGTTAAAAAATTGTATTTAGGTTTATACTATAAATACACACTCACTTCTTCATCAAGACCTCCTTGATAGCTAACAGACCTAGTTTTATAACTAGGTCTGTTAGTTTTTTTAATGCAGGTTTTTATGCAGGAAATATTTAAGTCTTAACAGAATAGATATAAATTATACATAATGACTCGAGTAGGGGAAGAAGGGGATCTGGAGTGGACTTATTAGATCAAGAGTTTGAACGCTTTATCCAAAAGATTTATAAAAAAACTGGTCTTGATTTATCTCAATATAAGAGAAAACAAATGGAGCGGAGAATTCGCTCACTAATGAAATCACATAATATTAATGAATTAGATGAATATTTTTTATTATTAGATAAAAGCAAAGCACACTTTGACAAGTTTATGGATCACTTGACTATCAACGTCTCAGAATTTTTCCGTAATCCAGTTCAGTGGGCTTATTTAAAGAATACAATTATTCCTAAGATTTCTGTGGGAAAAGACAGCTTAAAAGTATGGAGTGCTGGTTGCTCTACTGGAGAAGAGCCATATTCTTTAGCGATGATGTTAAATGAAGTGTGGAAAAACAAAAAATTTGCAATCCATGCTACAGATTTAGACCGGGAAGTTTTACGCAAAGCAAATTTGGGTATCTATAATGAAAAAGCACTAGTAAACGTAGAAAAAAGCTTATTAAATAAATATTTTACCAATGTAGAATCAGTATTTACCGTTAAAGATGAGTTAAAGAAAAATATAAAATTTATGCAGCAAAATTTACTTAAAGACAGCTTTGAAAAGGGCTTTGATGTGATCTTATGCCGAAACGTGGTCATTTACTTTACAGAAGAAACAAAATTTGTGCTCTATCAGAAATTTTTCGAGGCCCTAAGACCAGGAGGAGTGTTCTTTACTGGTAATACAGAGCAAATATTTAGAGCAAAGGAAATTGGTTTTACTTCTATTGCACCATTTTTTTACCAGAAGCCAATGTAAAGCTATTGTTTTATAAGGAGGTACTGCAAATGGAACGGCCTATTTTTGCCCTTGATATTGGAACAAGGACTGTTATTGGTATTGTAGGAAGACTGGAACAGGAAGAATTTATTCCTGAAGCTGTTGAGGTTATTGAGCATCAGACTAGGGCCATGCTGGATGGACAAATCCATCATGTAAACCAGGTTGCTGATGTAGTTAAAAAGGTTAAAGAGAATTTGGAAAAACGTACTGGCTTGACACTAACTAAAGTGGCGGTAGCTGCAGCTGGACGAGCCCTAAAAACGGTGAAATATACTTACCATAAAGAAATTGATAATAATTCAGAAATAAAACAGGAAGATGTCAAGTGTTTAGAGGTAGAAGCAGTAGGCCTTGCCCAGCAGCAGTTAGCTATTGATGGCGAGTTAGGAGAAGGGATTAACTCATATCATTGTGTAGGTTACGGTGTTATTAACTATTATTTAGAAAATCATATTATAGGTGATTTAGTTGGGCAATACGGAAAAAATAGTGGCGTGCAAATAGTAGCTACTTTTTTACCTAGAATGGTGGTAGATTCTTTATATACAGTACTTAAAAAAGCAGATTTAGATATGGCTAGCTTGACTTTAGAGCCTATTGCCGCTAGTAAAGTCATTATTCCTGAAAGTATGCGTCAATTGAATATTGCTTTAGTAGATATTGGGGCAGGTACCTCTGATATTGCTCTTTCTAAGGAGGGCTCTATTAACAGCTATGCCATGGTACCGGTGGCTGGAGATGAGCTTACAGAAGCTATCTGTAACCAATATCTGCTGGATTTTAATGAAGGTGAGAGAATCAAAAGATTACTGGCTACAGACGATAAAGTAGAAATTAACAATATATTAGGTGAAAGGTTAGTAATAGAAAGCGCTGAAATTATTAATTGTGCCAAAGCAACAGTTCATGACTTGGCGGATAAAATAGCTGAAGAAATATTATCCTTAAATCAAAAACCTCCACAGGCTGTCTTTTGCATTGGTGGTGGCAGTCAGTTCCCGTCGTTGCCAGAGGTTATTGCTACTAAATTAGGTTTACCGCCTCAAAGAGCGGCGGTCAAGGGGAAAGAATTAGTGGAAGGTTTAAAAGGAGATAGCTTTGGCTTAATTGGTCCTGAAGCCATTACCCCTATAGGCATTGCAGTTTCTTCTGGGGACCAGTTAGGGCTTATTAAAGCAGAAGTTAATGGTCGAATAGTGAGTTTTTTTACTGCTAGCACTCCTACAGTAGCAGACGCTCTTTTGGCTGCGGATATAAATTTATCCAAACTATATGGTCGCCCTGGTTTATCAATGACTATTGAAGTGAATGGCCAGATGAAAATAATTAAAGGCACTATTGGATCAAAGCCCAAAATAATTGTTGATAATCAAGAAGCTGAACTTGATCAAGTTATCAATGAGTTTGCTAAGATTAAAATAGAACGAGGAGAAGATGGGTTAGCAGCTGCCGCTAAGCTAAATGAGGTAGTTCATGACCTTCCGCAAAAAGAAATTTATCTTAACAATGAGTTGACTATAATAAAATCTAAGTTATATGTAAATGGACAAAAAAAATCATTAGATGAAGATGTAAGAGATGGAGATAAGATATCCTTTAATATGCTAGAAAACCTAGGTGAAGTTCTAGAGGCTATTGGCATTGCAAAAGAAAGTATCCAACAGAAGAAAATCAAATACTATTTAAACAATAAGCCCCAGTCCTATTTGTGCAGCGATATAAATGTATTGCTAAATGGAATTAAGGGAATATTGAATCAAGTAGTAAATAATTCTGATTCTATTACCATCAATGAGAAAGGTAACAATTGCTTAAAAATCCGGGATGTAATACCCCTGCAGCTAAAAGCTCCCACTAACTTAACAGTTAATAATAAACAATTAACCATCACTTCAGATATATCACAAAATATAATGAAGAATGGTACAAAAGCGACATTAGATGAAATAATTGCTGATGGTGATAAAATAAATATTTCTGAACTACCCAATAATATGATAGTAGCTGATATTTTAAACTATCTCAATTTTAATACAAAGCCAGAGAAAGCTTCTGCTAGACTTATAATGCTTGTAAATCAAACACCAGCTCAATTTACTACCAAACTAAATGAGGGAGATAACATCGTCCTCCAGTGGAAATAAATAACAACATGATTTTAGAAGTAACTATTGACTTTAAGAAAATAAAAAGATATAATGGATTTTGTCACTGGTTGCGGGGCGTAGCGCAGTTTGGTAGCGCACCTGGTTTGGGACCAGGGGGTCGGGGGTTCAAATCCCTCCGCCCCGACCATTTAGGCCCGTTGGTCAAGCGGTTAAGACACCGCCCTTTCACGGCGGTAACACGGGTTCGAGTCCCGTACGGGTCACCAATTTAAGGAGCTGTGGTGTAGCGGTTAACATGCCGGCCTGTCACGCCGGAGATCGCGGGTTCGATTCCCGTCAGCTCCGCCATTTATATTTGCCGACATAGCTCAATTGGCAGAGCAGCTGACTTGTAATCAGCAGGTTGCGGGTTCGAGTCCCATTGTCGGCTCCATAAAAAATTATAATAAGGAGAGGTTCCCGAGTGGCCAAAGGGGGCAGACTGTAAATCTGTTGGCTCAGCCTTCGAAGGTTCGAATCCTTCTCTCTCCACCATCATTGGGGCGTAGCCAAGTTGGTAAGGCACGGGACTTTGACTCCCGCATCCGTAGGTTCGAGTCCTGCCGCCTCAGCCATTGAATTTTAACCAGTAATAATAATTACTGGTTTTTTTGTTTTTCATTTGAAGGATTTAACCTTGACAAGTTAGAATAGTATATTTATTAAAGTTGGGGAGGATGGTCTAATGGCAATAAGGATAGTTACTGATAGTACAGCATACATAAGTCCTGAAGTGTTAGAACGTTACAGTATTGAAGTAGTACCTTTAAGTGTACACTTTGGTGACGAGGTTTTTAAAGAAGGAGAGAAGTACACTAATAAAGAATATTATGATAAGCTAAGAAATACTAAGCTTAGCGCTACTACTAGTCAGCCTTCTTCTGGTGAATTTTTAAGTGTCTATGAAAAACTGGCAGAAGAAGGACATGAAATAGTTTCAATCCATATTTCTTCTATTTTAAGCGGAACCTACGCAAGTGCGCAAACAGCATCCTCATTGTTGCCTAATGCAAAAATTACTATTATTGACTCATTAACTACAGCTTGTCCACTATCCTGGATGGTAACTGAAGCAGCAAAAGCAGCTGAGGAAGGTAAAACATCTGAGGATATAATACAATTAGTAGAGACTATTAAAGAAAACAATAAAATAATGTTTGTAGTTGATACCTTAGAATATTTAAAGCGGGGCGGCAGAATAGGTGGTGCCCAGGCTTTATTAGGTACTATTCTACAGATAAAACCTATCTTGCATTTAAGCAATGGCAGAATAGAAGTGCTTGATAAAGTAAGGACTAAGCAGAAAGCATTATCCCGTTTGACAAATGAACTTGAGATTTTTTTAAGTGCTCAAAATGACTATACTAACATTAAAGTTGCTGTATTAGCGGTTGATGACGATACTGCTAGGTTAGCCTTAAAAGAAAGCTTATTAGTTAAATATCCTTCGCTAGAAATAGAATCTTCTGAACTTGGGCCTGTTATTGGTTCTCATGTTGGTCCTGGTACTGTTGGCATATCCTTTACTAAATTTGCGTAAAATAAAATAGCTACCAATTATACAACCTGTTAATAGCAGGTTGTTTTTTATTTAGGAGGACAATTATGTTGATTCAACGAAGGTATAGACATTTAAACAGGTATCGAATGGTAGCAAATACTCTTGCAAAACATGGCTTTGGTTATGTAATCAACATCTTAGGGCTTTCTGAGGTACTATCCTTTAGGCCAAATAACGAAGCAACTAATCAAACCCTTTCAACAGCAGAGCGATTAGTTAAGGTTTTGGAGGATTTAGGTCCTACCTTTGTAAAATTTGGTCAAATTTTAAGTACCAGAATGGACCTGCTACCTATAGAATATATCCGGGAGCTTGAGCAGCTTCAGGATAACGTACCGCCATTAGAAAAAAAAGAAGTAAGAAAGGTAATTGAGTCTGAGTTAGGAAAAAAAATTGAAGAAATATTTCCTGATTTTGGCTGGGTCCCATTAGCTTCTGCTTCTATAGGACAGGTACATAAGACAAAGCTGATAAATGGCCATGAGGTTGTAGTTAAGGTGCAGCGTCCTAATATTAAAGAGCTAATGGAAATAGACCTAGAAATTATTTTTGATTTGGCAACTTTCCTTGATAAAAAGACCTCTTGGGCCAAACAATATGGTATTTTAGATATAGTAGAGGAACTATCAACTAGCCTTCGAGGGGAAATTGATTACTTATTAGAAGGAAGAAATGGTGATCGTTTTAGAGAAAATTTTGTGAAAGCTGATAATATTATTTTTCCCAAAGTAGTTTGGGAATACTCCACTAGCAAAATTTTAGTGTTAGACTATGTCAGCAGTATAAAGATCTCTAATAAAAATGAGCTTCATGCTAAGGGAATTGATCTTAATGAGACTGCAGCTAACTTTATAAATGCAATGGTTACTCAAATTTTCATCCATGGTTTTTTTCATGCAGATCCTCATCCAGGGAATGTAGGTGTAAAAGAAAATTCTATAGTTTTCATGGATTATGGACAAGTAGGGAAAATAGATGAATGGTCTAAAGCTAAGTATATCCAATTAATTATGCAAATGATGCAGCAAGACGTAAGTGGAATCGTCAATATTTTATTAGATTTTGGTGTAGTTGGCGAACAAATTGATAGGAAAAGACTAGAACAAGATATAAGCAAACTCAAACAAAAATACTACCGTTTATCATTTAAAGAAATTAAAGTAGGAAAAGCGCTAAAGGAAATGGTAGCTATTATTCAAAAATATAATATTAGAATACCAGCCGATTTTGCTTTAATGATAAAAGCACTTTTAACAGCTGAGGGAATCGTGCAGCAATTAAATCCAAGCATTAATATTATGGAGATTGCTGAGCCCTTGGGGAAAAAGTTATTTAAAGAAAATTTCAATATATATACATTAAAAGACAAGATACTTACCACCTCAATTGAAAATGTTCAACTGTTAACAAAGTTGCCAAAGCTATTAACAGAGCTTTTACAGCAGATAGAATATGGCCAACTAAAAGTAAAAGTTGAACATCATAATTTGAGCAAATTAATACTACTATTTAACATTGCAAGCAATAGGTTAGCTTTAAGTATAGTGCTGGC
>JAWSUQ010000100.1:0-8489 GCA_033549265.1 Bacillota bacterium | reverse complement strand
TTTTCATCGTCCTCTAGAGTTGGTAAAATTTCTTTTTCCGCGAACTTTTTAGCCATATCCTGAAGCATACGTTGCTCCTCTGTTAACCCAAACTGCATCTTGATACCTCCTATACTTTTTTTGATTTTATTAGCTCATCTAATCCCTATATAATTATCTCCCCTTAAAAACCGGGGGTCTCTTATCTATAAAGGCTTTGGTGCCTTCTTCTTTATCTTCAGTGGAAAACAGGATGGCCTGGGAAAGCTTTTCAAGCATTAACCCGGTTTTTATATCTACCTCAGTTCCCATGTGAACTGAAAGCTTTGCCAGTCTTACGGCTAATGGGCCTTTAGCTAAAATCTGCGTTGCTATCTCCTCTACTTTTGCCTTAAGCTGTTCAGGCTCCACTACTTCACTTACTAAGCCTATCTGCCTCAGCTCTTCCCCTTGAATCATCTTGCCGGTTAATATCATTTCCAAGGCTTTTCCTTTGCCCACGATTCGCGCCAAGCGCTGCGTTCCTCCGGCCCCCGGCACAATTGATAAATTTAATTCTGGAAGCCCCATCCGAGCATTTGTAGAGGCTACTCGGATATCACAGCTCATTGCTAGCTCACAGCCGCCTCCAAGGGCAAAGCCATTTATCATAGCAATAGTTGGCTTTTCATAGCTTTCAATATAGTTGTAAATGTCCTGCATTCCACCAGTTTTTAAAGCATCAAGCATAGTTTTTTTGTTAAGCTGGCCGATATCTGCTCCGGCAGCAAAGGACTTTTCCCCTGCTCCAGTAAATACGACACACTTGACACTTTTTTCATCTACTAGACTCTCTAAAGCTGCTTTCATCTCATTGAGTGTCTGTTGATTTAAGGCATTTCTTACTTCCGGTCGATTGATAAATAAATATGCAATTTCCCCTTGCTGCTCTATTTTTATATTTTGATATTCCATAAAACTCCTCCCTATTTAGTAAGATAAGTAGTTCTAAAACCAATCTCTTAATTATTTTAAACATTGCAATAATTATGCCAATTTCGCTATGTTTATAGGATGTTTAGGCTATCAGCCAGATTCTCTAGTTTTTATCAATACTATCTCACTTAGCTAACTGTTTTTTTATCATAAATCATTGGTAGCTTAGAACCATTCTTATGGCGAGAATGCTATAATTATTGAATATTTGCAATGAATTACTTTTCTCCCTATTCTCATAATCAATGTTCATCAAAAAAACAAGGCCATCAGCCCCCATATTACAGGCAGCATCAAAAGGGCATAGAGGTAGTTTTTCTTTAAGCTTACCTGTATTGGTGTCTTTTGAATAAATAATCCTACCATTAGGTTTAATGCGGCAAAAGGTGACAGTACAATCCCTATTGCCCAACCAGTAATCAATCCCAGTGATAAAAATAACGGTTCCCATTGAACAGAAAGAAGGGGCAAGCTAGAGGTTACTATAAATATTGTAATAATAGGACTGATCCCTACCACAAATAAAGCAGCTATAAAAAACGAGATTAAGGCCATAGAAAAAAATGGATCACTGCTAATTATCTTTTCAAGGCCAATTACAAGGTAATAATCTAAACTTGACGATTTAATAGCAGAGGCTAACATGCCAATGCCAGTAAATAGTACAATTTCATTGGAATGATTGGGAAGCTCCTGTTGGTAGTACTCCTTAGCTATGCCTGGGATGATAGGCAGTTTTCCCAAAAATAGCAGCCAAAATAAAGGCATAATAATAGCAACGGTAGGTACCAGCACTAGAATGCTAAGATGCAGAAAGGTATTTAAAATTATGGCTAGTGCTAAAACTGCAATCCCTAAGAATCCAAGCTCCCATAGCTTACTATAATTTATCTGAGCAATATGCACCTCATGGGGTAAATCCTCCCCTTGATCCATTACTTCAGGTACTTTCTTCTGCTTTTTGTCTACTACATCCATAATAAAGCCTAATAGAAGTACAGCTAAGCTTAATGTGAAGCCATATGGAAACATTTCAACCCATCGTACTTCCGTCATTGTCAGCACCAATCCCACTGAGAAAAAGGTAGGGGACCAAAAAATACAAGCGGTAAAACCTCTCACAGCCGCTAGCAAAACTAGCTCCTTTCGTTCTTTATTGCCATGATTGCAAAATAGCTGATGGATAATATGTAAGCTGGCTAAATTAAAAACAGACCCTAATAGAAAAGCCATGATCAAGCTAAAGCCATAAACCTGATAATTTTTTTTAACCTTCTGTTTGAATAAGCTTTCAACTGATACCAAGTAATTCCCATGCTTTAACGGTACACTTAAAAAAGGAATTGTTAAAAATAGGCATATTAAGTCGATGTTGCCTTGTACCCCGCTTTTCCAGTCCTCTAAGCTGCTGCCATTAAAAATAAAAATGCCAACAGAGGCGCCAATTAAAATGTATCCCAATATCTTAGAGCTTCCTGTGGCCATCGGTAGGCTTAATACTAGAACAACTGCCATGATCATAACAGTAACCACAGCCAGCTTTTCTAGTTTGAAGTAGGTTGAAATTAGAAATGCAAAGGGTAACATTGCCAATAGGGTGGCTCTTAAGTGATAAATTAACCACTTAAATTTGACACCCCTTGGCTCAGCAGCTACAACATATTGATTTTTTTCCATTTTTTGCATATGTTTCAAATGTCACACGACCTTTACTGAATGCCTAACTGCCCTAAGTCTCCCACTCCAACAACCATTAGCTGGGGAATTAGAACTTATATTAACTCAAGCATCAATGCCATTCCTTGACCGCCACCTACACATAAGGTTGCTATGCCCAACTGCTCCTTTCGACGCAGCATTTCGTACAATAAAGTAATTGCTATTCTAGCTCCAGTAGCCCCTAGTGGGTGTCCTAATGCAATTGCGCCACCATTAACATTTACTTTGCTCATATCTAGCCCAGCTTCTCTTATTACTGCTAAGGCTTGTGCTGCAAATGCTTCGTTAAGCTCAATTAAACCTACATTCGACAGCTTTTTACCAGTGCGTTCCAATAGCTTTTGGATGGCTGGCACAGGTCCTATTCCCATAACCTCAGGGGACACACCGGCTTGTGACCAATCCACAATTCGGGCTAGAGGTTTAAGGCCTAAGGAATTAGCCTTGTCAGCACTCATAATCAATATGGCTGCTGCACCGTCATTTCTACCACAGGCGTTACCGGCGGTAACGGTCCCATCCTGCTTGAAGGCTGGTCTAAGCTTACTCAAAACCTCCACCGTAGTATCGGGCTTGGGAAATTCGTCAGTATCGAAAACCATAGTCTTTTTCTTCTGTTTTACCTCTACTGGTACAATTTCATCCTTGAATCTTCCCGCCATGATGGCTTGATGGGCTTTTTGCTGGCTCTCAAAGGCAAAGACATCCTGGTCCTCTCTGTTAATTTTATACCTTTCAGCTACGTTTTCTGCAGTCATGCCCATACCTAAATTAGGGCCAAAAATCTCCATGGGCTGCTGCCCATTTTCCAAGTTGGAATCCACCAGAATTGGGTTCCCTTCTCCAAAACGAGAGTTTCGTAGGTATAATGGGGCTCTACTCAAATTTTCTACTCCCCCAACAACCACTACTTCTGATTGATTAAAGCATATTTGCTGTACCCCTGAACCGATAGCCTGCATCGCTGACGCACATAACCTATTGATAGTAAAGGCTGGGGCTGTATCTGGCACACCAGCCCGTAGTGCCGCTACTCGCGCAACATTAGAAGACTCTGTAGTTTGTCGTACCTCTCCCAAAATAACTTCATCCACGTCGGCAGCTGATATGCCCGCCCTATTTATTACTTCATTAATGACGATGCTTCCTAAAGTACCTGAGCTTACATCCTTTAAGGAGCCGCCAAAACGGCCTATTGGTGTTCTAGCTGCACTAACAATAACAACATCCTGTTTCATTTATTCTTTTCCTCCCTCACTATAATCGTAAAATCCTTTTCCTACTTTTCTACCCCATTCTTTTTTAATAAATTTTTCAACTAAAACCGGAGAAGGTTTATCTTTGGGATCTCCGCTTTCTTGATACTTCTCGGTAGCTATATAATAAGAAAGGTCTATGCCAGTTAGATCCATTAATCTAAAAGGTCCCATCGGATGACCTAGGGCATTGACAACAGCGGTGTCAATATCCTCATAAGAGGCTATACCCATATCATATAGATATAAGGCTTCATTCTTAGTAGCAGCGACGATTCTGTTTACTAAGAAACCATAAATCTCCTTTTGAAGAAGTACAGGGATTTTTCCCATTTTTTCTGCTACCTGCATTACCGTATCTGCCGTCTCTTGACTGGTGTGGGGGCCTTTTACTACCTCCACCAACTTCATCACTAAGGCTGGAACAAAAAAGTGCATATTGCATACCTGATCAGGTCGTTTAGTTACATCAGCTATTTTTGAACTGACAATATAAGAACTATTAGAGGTTAAGATGGCGTGAGGCGGACATATTTCATCTAATTCAGCAAATACCTTCCGTTTCACCTCAATCTTTTCCACCACTGCTTCAATAACCAAATCTGCATCTTTGGCAGCATTAGTTAAATCATCTGTAAAGGATATATTATTTGCGGCTGCCTTAGCTTGTTCTTCAGTCAACTTCCCTTTAGACACTCTTTCCGGCAAATACTTTTCCGTAAAACTGATAGCTTTATCTAATATTTCTTTATTAAGATCCATACAGATAACTTTAAAGCCAGCTATTGCTGCCGAGAGGGCTATTTGGTGCCCCATATTTCCTGCTCCAACTACACAAATATTTTTAATTTCTCTATTGACCATTTGCAACATTCCTCTCATATTATTTTGGTAAAAATGATTCTTCTGGGCATTCGAGAACTACTTGGTCTGCATTTTTTATGATGTCTGTCAACATAAAGGCATTAGGCAATATATTATTTATGAAGTACTTAGCACTGGCAATTTTGCCTTTATAATAATTTAGTTCATATTGATTATCTGTTAACTCTTGAATTCGGCTATTAGCTATCAACCCTTGTTCCATTAGACATACTGCCACCTGTAGCTCTGCACAAGCAAATAAGGTTCTCACTGCGTAAAGGGGTATCAATTCTTTCTTTTCTGCTAGATTGTCATACCATGCATCATATAGCTCCTTAATCTCTGCTACGCACTGATAGCCCTTAGCTAATGCTGCAAACTCCTTCTCAAAGCCTTCCGTCGACATGTTTTCATCAATGAAGCCTTTCATCATTGACATCCAATTGGAAAAGGGCTCTCCGTCGTTCATTTTAAACTTTCGACCTACCAAATCATTAGCTTGAATAAAGGAGGTGCCTTCCCAAATAGTTAATATCTTTGAATCTCGCATGTACTGCTCAACGGGATACTCCATGGTATAGCCTACCCCACCTAACACCTGGATAGCTTCAGCTGTTAAGCTAAAAGCTGATTCACTGCCATAGCATTTCACCAACGGGGTTAATAGCTCTGCTATTCCCTTGTACTTTTTGGCTTGCTCCTTATCCTGGAGGTACTCAGCCATATCTAAGTAATAGTAGGATTTAAATATCATCGCTCTAATACCTTCAGTCCTAGACTTCATGTCTAAGAGCATCCGTCTGATATCGGTATGCTTGATAATCGGTACTCTTTCAGCTTTGTTATTACCAAAGGGCCTTCCTTGAATTCGCTCTGTCGCGTATTGGGCTGCAAAAAAATATGCTGCGGATGCTTGGGCTATGGCGTTGTGTCCGGTACCGGTTCGAGACTCATTCATCATATTAAACATCATGGCCAGGCCTTTTGATCTTCCCTTTTCGTCAGGAGCCTCCCCTACCAAAATACCATAACACTCATCATTTTCTCCGAAATTTAACATGGTGGTAGCTGAACCATGTAAGCCCATTTTTTCTTCTAGGCCAATAGTGATGACATCATTATCGCGGCCAAGGCTACCATCTTCATTTACCCATACCTTTGGAACTATATATAACCCAAGCCCACTAGATCCTTTGGCTGCACCTTCAGGCCGAGCCAACACCATATGAATGGTATTTTCACAAATTCCCGTATCTCCCCCTGTGATAAACATTTTTGTTCCTTTGATTTTATATAATCTGGAGTCCTCTGTGGCATAAGATCTGGTAATTGCATCCCCCACGTCGGAGCCGGCGTTGGGTTCTGTGATGCACATGGTAGCCTGCCAATCACCATTAAGAAGCTTTGGCAAAAATCTTTCTTTATCTTCCTGGGTGCCAAAATTAATTATCAAATTAGCAGCCCCGGAGGTGAGTTTGATATTGGATAGCATAGCGGGACAGGCGGCAGAATTCAATTCATTGATGGCCTTATATAGGATCAAGGGCATCCCTTCTTCCACCTCTAAGCATTCGCTGCTGGAGCCCCACCCATTTTCCTGCAAGAACTTATAAACCTCTTTATAACCGGGGGGTGGTGTAACAAATCCATTCTCAAATTTATTGCCGATTTTATCTCCTGGAGCATTAATAGGGTTAACAACTTCCCGAGCAATT
This sequence comes from Bacillota bacterium, assembly GCA_033549265.1. Taxonomy (GTDB): domain Bacteria; phylum Bacillota; class Desulfitisporia; order Desulfitisporales; family JAWSUQ01; genus JAWSUQ01. The sequence goes on along the minus strand of JAWSUQ010000100.1, from coordinate 1,981 downwards.
TTATAGGCTTCATCCAACAGCGGATCAATAGAATCCATGTCAATAAAATCCTTAAATCTGTCAAATGACAGCACTTCTTCAGTATCAAGCCACTCTTTTAAAATAAACTTCAAGTCTCGCAAGTCATATTTAAATTCCATTAAATCAATTCCCCCAATCGCCTAAATGATATAATGAGAATATTCAATGCAATATTTATGCCATTAAAAACAGTATGGATTTTAATTGAAATATTTACAATTTGACATGATATAGCTGCATTTAAGTTCTCTGAAGTCATCTGATTATGGAAATAAAAAAACAGCCATATGGCAAAATCACCATAAGGCTGTTTGAATATTGCAATATTTTTTACTCCCCCGTAAAAGCAGGCTTTCTTTTTTCTTTAAATGCTGCCACCCCTTCTTTGTGATCCTTTGTGGAAGCTATCATAGCTTGAGTAGTTCTCTCAACCTCTAATATTTCAGCCAGGTCTGCTGTTAGGGCTCGATTGGCTATCTTTTTCATCATACCAAAGGCCTTGCTGGGACCGCTAGCTATCTTCTGAGCATATTTAAGGGCTTCTGTGCGAAGCTCTTCCGCCGGATAAATTCGATTGACCATGCCCCATTCCATGGCTTTAGCGGCATCTATGGGGTCAGCATTAAAAAACAGCTCCTTGGCCCGATATACTCCTAAGGTGCGAGGTAAGAAAAACAAGCCACCACCATCAGAAATCAGTCCAACTTTGGCAAAGCTCAGGACAAACTTGCTGTCATCCGCTGCCAAAATTTGATCACAGGCCATTGCTAGGCATACTCCAGCTCCCGCTGCATACCCATGAACCGCAGCTATTATCGGCTTTTCTAGCTCTGTCATGGCCATAATTAGTGTATTAATACCTTCCAGTTTATTGTAGATTCCAACCGGGGAGGCAATTCCCATTCCTTTTACATCCCCTCCAGTACAAAAAGCCCGCCCTTCACCTGAAAGGATTAATACCCTTATATCGGGATTGTTTTTCGCCTCATCAAAAGCCTTCATAAATTCATCTCTCATGTTAGCTGAAAGAGCGTTTAATGCTTCTGGACGATTTAAGGTGAGCCACATAATCTTTCCTTCAATAGCTACTTTTAAATGCTTTTCTTCCATAAAATAATCACCACTTTCTGTTAGTATTATTTGGATATTTGTTATATGCTTCATTTCTTGATTAACTTTATACCTTCGGCCCACCTGCTACGTATATAACCTGACCATTGATAAAAGAGGACTCGTCGGCTGCAAAAAAAGCAGCACTATAGGCTATATCTTCCGGCCTCCCAGCTCGGCCTACGGGAATTTCAGCAGCTCTAGCTTTCATAAAGGCTTCAAAGTCTACCCCCAGTCGTTCTGCGGTAGCTTTAGTCATTTCAGTAGTAATAAAGCCTGGCGCTATACAATTAGTAGTTATCCCAAATTTGCCCAATTCCATTGCTAGTGTCTTGGTAAATCCCTGAATGCCTGCTTTGGCCGTAGCATAGTTGGCTTGACCACGGTTTCCTAGGGCTGAGGTGGAAGAAATATTGATAATTCTGCCGAAGCCCTGTTCCACCATATGCTTTTGCACCGCCCGACTACAGTAAAAAGCTCCCTTTAAGTGAACATCCATCACCAGCATCCAATCCTCATCACTCATCTTAAAGAGCAAATTATCTCTGGTAATGCCAGCATTATTAACTAACACATCTACTCTGCCCCACTGAGCCACTGTGTCCGCTACCATATGCTCTACTTGCTCCCTGTTGGTTACATCCGTTAAGCTTGCCCTAACCTGAAAGCCGGCATTTTTAAGCTCTGCCTCTGTCTCTGCCAGATTTTCTCCATTGATATCGGAAATACAAACATAAGCTTCTTGCTGGCAAAACTCGTATGCAATGGCTTTACCTATACCTCTGCTTGCTCCTGTTACAATTGCCACTTTTCCTTTTAATCTACCCACTTTTAACCCTCCTTCATATTA
>JAWSUQ010000099.1:0-8695 GCA_033549265.1 Bacillota bacterium | reverse complement strand
CGAAGCTTTAGCCAAGGCTAAATCTATCAAAGGTGCTGATGCATCTATTACAGTAATCCCTGACGGTGTTGGAGTTATTGTTGAGACAAAAAGCTGACCCTAGATTAGAAAAGTTACTGAAAAAACAACTTGGGACTAGTCAACAAAGAGGGGGCAGAAGCCCCCTCTTTACTTATGTCTTAAGCATCACAGGAAGAGAGAAGAAAAATTTACATCCTTTATCCACATTACTCTCCACCCAAATCTTTCCCCCATGAGCTTCCACAATATATTTGCTTATGCTTAGCCCAAGTCCAGCTCCGCCTTTATCTCTGCTAGACCTAGCTTTATCACCTCTGTAAAAACGGACGAAAATATAGGGCAAATTTCCCGCGGAGATTCCTGTTCCATTATCTTCAACGGATACTATTAAAGTGCTATTGTCTAGCTTTGCCTGAACCTTAATATGCCCATTATCTCTTAAATGCTGTTTAGCATTTAAGATCAGATTATCTAAAACTTGATTAATTCTGTATTTGTCCATTTTAATAACAACCCGTGGAATAGGTCGAGCTATATTTAGCTGATGATGGCTATTGGCAAATTCTAGCTGGTAATTGCTTAGAATATCTTCCAGAACCTCTTGGCTATTTTCTTCTACTAGATTCATCTCCAACCTTCTAAGCTCCAGCTGAGAAAATTGAAATAAGTCTTCTATCTGTCTGTCAAGCTGCACTGTTTTATCTTGAATTACCTTTAAATACCGTTGAACCATTTCTTCATTTCGAGCCACCCCATCTTGCAGTCCTTCTACATAGCCTCTAATTGAAGCTATTGGCGTACGGAGGTCATGAGAAATACTTGCAATCATTTCCCGCCGTGATGTCTCATCCTTGACCTGTTCCTCTAATGATTGCTTCAGCTTCTTTCTCATTACTTCAAAAGCTTTGCTAAAACGCCCTAGTTCATCATCCCTATCAGCTTCTATCTGAAAATCCAACTCACCCTCTGCTATTCTCTCGGTGGCTTCATTTAATTGGTCTAAGGGTTTTAGTATTGTTTTAGAAATATACCAAATAAATAGTGCAATTAGCCCGATAAGTGCCCCTAAGCTTATTGCGCCGCTAATTCCCAGGTATGTTATTACAGTCATCAGTTCTTGAAAAGGAGTAGATTCTGGGCTATTTTCAATAATTACTGTGGCTACTGATTTATTATTGACTATCACTGGCGCTGTATAGGTAAAAAGCTGCTCAAGCCGCGATAAGTTATCCCCATCAAAGTTTACCCCATCTCCTCTTTGGGAGGCTACCCTATTAGCAGAATCAAATAGCAGCCTTTGGTCATTATCAACTACCCTTACATGAAGCATATGATCTTCAATGAAAGGCCTTAGTCTTGTATAAATTGAATCATAATCACGAATTTCTGAGAAATTAGCATTTATTATCCTAACAGCTTCTTCATTAATTAGGCTAATCTGTTCTACCTCAGCTTCATTAGCTATATTATTATCTATTTGGGAGGCAAAAATAGAAAAGGATATAATAAATAATGCTACAGGAATAATAATTATCATGACTATTCCTACAATCAGCTTAGATCTTAAACCCATTTAGCTTTCTCCCCCATCAAATTTATATCCTACTCCCCAAACAGTTTTGATGAAATTTGGCTTTGATGGATTTTCTTCTAGCTTTTCTCTAATTTTTCGAATGTGTACTGTAACTGTATTAATATCACCATATTCATTAAAGCCCCAAATCCGATCAAAGATTTGCTCTCGGGTAAATACTTGCTGGGGGTGGAGGGCTAGAAAGCTAAGAATTTCGAACTCCTTGGCAGAAAGCTCCACCTTTTTACCAGCCAAATAAGTGTTATAACCTTTAGGATCGATAACTAGCTGCCCAAACCTAAGGAGGGAGCTTTTGTCAACAGGTGATGAAAGCAAAGTAAAGCGCCTTATTTGAGCCTTCACCCTTGCTACTAGCTCCCCTGGACTAAAGGGCTTAGTAAGATAATCATCGGCTCCTAAGCCTAACCCTAGAATTTTATCGATATCACTTTTTTTAGCGCTAAGCATTATTATGGGGACTGCCGATTCATTCCGAATAATCCTGCAAACCTCCATTCCATCAAGCTTAGGCAGCATTATATCTAACACTACCAACACTGGATGGTGCTTTTGGAAGAATTCGATGCCTTCTTGACCATTATTGGCTATAACCACCTCAAATCCTTCCATTTCTAAATAGTCCTTTACCAACAAAGCTAACTCATGTTCATCCTCTACGATTAATATTTTTTCCTGAGACATTATGGCACCGTCCTATTACAATTCCTTATTAAAGGCTTTTTTTCTATATTATAGCATAATATCCCTTCTATTAAATTGAATAACGCCTACTATATAGCTGATTAAGCCATAGGCTATAATTACTGCTAAAGCTGTAGTTATATTTATTACTGCATCCTCGGTCAAAAAATACGCATACAGGTTAAGCTGAGTAGTGATTAAAAATGGGCTTATTATTTTTACTATTTGGCCAGCTATTCCCATTAGCAAAAATAGTCCAATAGAAGCCCCTACCGCTGTCCCACTATTAGAGAATTGAGATATTATTAGTATAATTAGCATAGCAAAAGCTGCTAAAGGAAGAATAGAAACATAGTACAGCCCTATGGTAAAGAGAATACCATTCGTTGCTGAAAAAGCTACTCCCTGTACCACAAAGGGCTCACTCCAGCTAAAGAAGGTAATGCCCATCAGATAGCTAATAACTAGAGTATAGGTAGTAAGTAGGAAAATTGTTGCCACTACCGCTAATAGCTTGGCATTAAACAGCTTGGTTCGAGTAATCGGATGTATTAAAGTGACAGCCATTGTACCACTAGCGTAATCTTCAGCAAATAGGTCTGCAATTACTATGATAATAAAGATTGGCAGTAGCAGACTAAGTATCCCCGACAGGCTAGTTAAAGCAAAGCTCTGACCACCAATGGCAAACTCATCCCCAAGCACCTTAGCCCCTATCACGGGAACAAAGCTAAATCCTGTTAGCACCAACAGCAATACATAGAATTTTTTACTGCCGAACAGCTTTATTAACTCATTCTTAATTAGATTAATCATTGTAATTTCCTCCTTCAGTTAACTCTAAGAAATACTGCTCGAGACTTTGTCGCACTGGAGTTAAATAATTTACCATAATACCCTCGTTAACTAATAACCGATTCATCTCACCAGAAAAGCCCTTCTCTAACTCAACCTTGATATCTGAAGCATTGATTGAAAAGTCCTTAACATAATCTGCTTTCTTTAACACTTTGCTAACTAATGAGATATTATCGGCATTAAGCAAAATTGTCTCACTGTCTTTTGCTAACAGCTCCCTTACTAAGCCGAAGGATATCAGTTTGCCTTCTCTTAATATGGCTACCTTGTTACACACCTGCTCAATCTCACTTAATAGATGAGTAGAGATAAAGAAGGTTATATCCTGCTCAATAGCTAACTGACTAATCATTGCTCTTACTTCCCGAATCCCTTGAGGGTCTAGTCCGTTAGTAGGCTCGTCTAAAATAACTATCTTCGGCTCATTTAATAAAGCTCTTGCAATTCCTAATCGTTGTCTCATTCCCAAAGAATAGGTTTGAACCTTATCCTTAGCTCTACTGGTTAATCCTACCATCTCCAAGACCTCATCAATCCTATTTTTGGTGACTTTAGGGTGCATATTGGCTATTAATGTTAGGTTAGTATGGCCAGATAAGTAGGAATAAAATTTTGGTGTTTCTACCACAGCCCCTACATTAGCGATAGCATTAATGTAGTCCTTTTCTAAATTATAGCCATTTAATCTGACAGAACCAAAATCTTTATGAATTAATCCCAAGATTAAGCGAATTGTTGTAGTCTTTCCCGCTCCGTTTGGACCAAGAAAGCCATATATATCTCCAGCTTCAACCGCGAAGCTTATATCATCCACTGCTCTTTTCCCACCAAAGGCTTTAGTAAGGTTTTTTACCTCCAATACTACTCTCTCATGCATAGTTAATACCTCCTGAATCTATTTTAAAACATTGCTTATTCTTATAGTACCCAAGGAATCGTAAGAGAATCTTATAAAATTATTAAGAAATTATTAATTACAGTAGATAGGAGCATTTAAAAAGCTTGGCATGGGCCCACCATAATAGTAATACTTGCTTGAATATAAAAAAAGTGAGGTACAAGAAACCCCACATATAAAAATATCCATTTTTGTACTGTAGAAACACAGTAACCTTTTTCTTAGGGAGTAATAAATTTCTGGGTAAAATACACATCCTTATCAAAATATGACCCTACTCCTAACTCTGTTAAGGCTTTGTTGAGAATATTCAACCGATGACCAGCACTATTCATTAAACCATGGTGGGCCTCAATGGCATCATACATTCTGTAACCTACTGAAAGATTTTCTGCTGCTAGTTTAAATTTAATCTGATCTTCCTTCATTCTATCAAAGGGACTTTTTCCATCCAAGGATTCATGGGAAAAATAGCTATTCATAAACATATCTCTACTATGCTTAAAAGCAGTTAGTGCTACTTGATCATTCCACTTTAAAATAGGTATCTGATGTTGCTTCCGAGCAGTATTAGTTAAATCAAATAAAATATTTGCTTGCCCTGAGCTTATTAAAGTTTGATTTTGAGCATTAAAGCTAGGAATCACTTGAGGCAAGTCTTGTGGAAATAGATATGAGTAGCTATATCCTATTATTTGATAGCCTTGTAGAATAAATTCTGGTGCAATTACCCGTATGGCTACTACCTTATCGCTTTGGTGATTATCTAAATAATATAATACTAAACTATTATTTACCATAGTTATAGAACGCTCAGTCTCATTGTTTGCAAACCTTATTATTAGGTTTCCGTTACGATAGGCACTACTTTCAGGTGCTTCAGGCTTTTGCCCCCCTATCACTATTCCATTATACTCTGCTGCTTCCTGATTAGTATAAAAGCTAACTACTCGTTGATTAAGAAAGATAATAAGGTAGAAATCATCATAATCTTGATGGTAGGTCCACCATTCAGTACCCATCGGCCCTACCTCTACACGTAAAGGCTGTCCCAGTATATCTACAACTTCCTGTTTTTCTTGGTTAATTTTAATACCTTTAAGTCCTAGATTTTCAAAACTGCTATCGAGACTTTTGTCAGCTTGTATAATACTGATATGTCTCTCCTGCTCATACCAAAGCACCTCTGCTCCAAAGCTCTCTGCAATAAACCTTACAGGAACCATAGTGCTACCATTTACAATCATAGCAGGGACTTCTAAAGAGGAGGATTGACCATTTATTGTCACATCAGTGCGGCCTATGTGAAGGATGATTTTGTCATTGCCCTTAGTAGCTGTAATTTTTTTTGTTTGGCTTTCCCAATCTACAACAGCACCTAGCCCTTCAAATATTGCTCTTAAAGGCACCAACGTTCTACCATCAACTATAACAGGTGGAACTTCAAAATATTGGATGCTATTATCTATAGTAATTGTTACTTTAGCATCCTCAACCTTAGGCTGAGCTAATGCCATGTTTAGCTTAAGGGCCAGGATTAATAGCACCATTAAAAGAAACAGTGTTTTTTTTGCTTTCAAGGATTCTTCCCTCCCTTAAACAAACTATCTTAGCAGTATTATAGCATAAAAAAACATTAGGCTCTGTAGAAAAAACAGAGCCCTTAGCAGAGTTTTGCTATTTTTTATAGCCATTCCAGTGAACTATTTCATCAAGCTTTTTTCTCATCTTCTCATGGCAATTGATATCTACTTCATCAGCGGGATAGCCCAAGGGTATTAATGCTATAACTTCTAGATTAGAAGGCAGCCCTAAAACTTTACTGCATGACATGGAATCAAAAGCACAAACCCAGCAGGTGCCTAAGCCCAAATCAGCTGCCGCTAAGGTCATGTGGTCAATTGCAATAGCGGCATCGATGTCACAATGGTCCTTGCCGTCCCTTCGCCGCCAAGCGGTTTGATGATCCCCACAAACAACAATGATAACAGGTGCTCCCATTAACCAATCTCTGCTATAGGTGGAAGCAACCTGCTGGCGTATCTCCTCCTCCTGCAGTACCACAAACTGCACTGGTTGGAAATTTACCGCTGAGGGAGCTAGGCGTCCTGCTTCTAATACCTGTTTTAGCTTTTCCTCTTCCACTCCTTTGGATTTGAACTTACGAACAGAATATCTTCTTTTTGCTAGCTCTAAAAATGACATGCAATCTCTCCTTTCAGCTTAATTTTTATTTCTGGCCACTATCCCCGCTATTTTCATTAAATAAATAGCATTTCTTGTAGTGGATAGTCCTGGCTGCAGCTTATAATCAAATAACAGCTGATCGTTTTGATAATACTCTTTAAAGTGATAATTTTTTATTCTTTTGTTGTCCTTTTCTAAATCTCCCAGCTCAAGGTCGTGAGTAGATACTAGCCCCATAGCTCCATCTCTACTTAGTTTATTGATTAATTCTTTGGCTCCAATATGTCGATCCACAGAGTTGGTGCCTTTAAATATTTCGTCTAAAAGAAAAAAAACCTTTTTCCCTTCTTCAACTGCGGCTACTATCATTTTTATTCTTAATAACTCCGCATAAAATGAAGAAATACTTTTATCTAAGCTATCGCTTATCCGCATACATGTATAAATATTCAACAGGGAACAGGTAAACCTAGTGGCACAAACAGGTGCACCAATATATGCTAATACAAGGTTTATCCCTGCAGTTCTAAGAAATGTACTCTTCCCTGACATATTAGAACCAGTAATTAAAAGCACATTAGTCGGTGGCTCAAGCTGCAGGTCATTACTTATCCTATCTCTAACTAATAATGGATGGCCCATGGCCGCTCCTCTCAACACCATGGATTCCTCAACTACATTGGGCATTGTCCAATCAGGGTTATCATATCTTATGTTGGCTAAGCTGGCTAAAGCTTCAAACTCTGCAATTACCTCTATCCATTTTTCCAAAGAATTTCCTGACTCTTTCTTCCATCTTTCTAGGGCTATTTGACACTGGTAGTCCCACAGCAAAAGAATATTAATGACTATAAATAATTGATTGTAGCGATAAGAAATTGCATCAATTACTTTATCTAGGTTTGTTAATTGTGCTGATGCATTAACGTCCTGTTTATTATGTAGCTTTTTTTGTAATTTAGTTAAGGTAACAGCCTTGAACTCTTCTTTTTCCAATAGCTTTATCATTCCGCTGTATGCTTTTAAATTATTTTTGTACTTCTCAGCAATAGCAAATTGAGCATTTCTTTTCTTGCCTCCTGGAATTAAAAGCATAAACTGCAGACCTATAGCTATAATAGGAATGTAATTAGGTATTAAACCAAACAAAAAAGAGGATAAGATAAGCATTGCTGTAATAATCGGTAAAATCCGAATACAGGCAATTACTATTGAATTCGCGAAAAAAATATGTCGTTCACTAGCCCAACGGTATAATGGCCTGGGATCATGTAGGCTGTCTTCTGCAATTAGCCCTTCTGCCATAAATTCTTGTCTCCAATTCAGCTTACCCGCCAGCTCCTCAATTGCCTCTTGCCTCTTCTCTATCTCCTCAATGCTTTCACAGGGCTCCCTCAGGACTTTTCTTAAAGTTTCTCTACCTAGATATGTAGTAGTTGTATTTATCCATTGAAATAGTGACCCCTTACCAAAAATATCTAAATCATTAGCATAGCTGTGGCTTTCATCTTTAAAATCCTCGCCGGCATCACTAAAATTTTTCCATTCTCCCTTTATTCGCATCAGTGCATTCTCATTTATCTGGACCATTGCTCTATAAAAGCTTTTCTCATCGATTGCCTTTTGGTGTTTAAACACTAATATAATAAATAATATAATAAACCCTAATGCTACTCCAAAGCTTAGTAAAAAAAGGTCAGTTAGCTGAAGATAAACTACAGCTGCTGTTCCAATTACAAATGTGACAAACCTTAGCTGACTAATTCTATTCACTACGGCTATTTTTTCTTTTTCTAAACTATGATATCGCTTATGTCTTTCATTGTATTTCTCTGTAGCTATTACTTTCATTACTTACTTCCTTCCGATGAGGGCTATTCTTTTTCCCACATTGTACCATAGAGCTAGTATGGTCCGCAACAATTCAGAAATGGAGCAACAATATCATTCCAATTAATAATAATCTTACATAAGCCTTTTATCTGATAAAAATATTATTATCTTTGTCACAAAATTAAGAATTAACTGAATTTTTTTCCTGATTTAAGAAGGATATTTTAAAATTTACTAGAATAAAATGGTATAAGTTAATGGTAATATCTATATAATTAAATGCTATATGCTACTAGCAAGAAATTTTTAACTCAAAATACAAGCCCCGAGTCCTAAGGTGGCACTCCTAGAGACTAATGGTAACTCAGTTACTATTAGTTTTTTTTACGTTTTTAATTGAATTTATTACTCATGACCATCATGCCATTTCATTAATATATAACCAGTTTTGTGCTTGCGGGGACATGAACAGATGCGTTGACAAATAGGAGGTGAAAATATCTAACAAGTAAAACCAGCAGTAAATAATATGATTGTTTAGGAGGTATGAAAATGTCAGAGGAGCAAGAAAGTAAGATTTTAGAAAAAACTACAACACGGCGCGGATTTTTAAAATTAAGCTG
>JAWSUQ010000098.1:0-8749 GCA_033549265.1 Bacillota bacterium | reverse complement strand
GGCAACCTCCTGCTGCGAAAGACCTTGCTGCCGCAAGGCTAAAATCTCACTTATGATGCTATCAATCTTTTGAGAGCTGATTATTTTGCCAGATACTCTTATAAATTCCATTATTTACACCACCACATTTATTGTGCACAATATCGTGTACAATTATTCATCTAAATATTAACAGATTATAGCTAGAGTTACAAGTTTTTCACAATACAAAAATAAGCTATAAAAAAACTCCTTCTACTTAGAGCAAGGAGTGACTTAATAGCTTTTTTATTACTTCTTCGTAAGTGGAAACACAGTTAATAGCTTTTTTTGCTTTTCTTCTTACCACTACTACAGGAATACCCAGTGCTACTGCTGCCGCAACCTTTGTATCAGTACCGCTGGCGACACCACTCTCTTTAGTAACTACTACCTCAGTCTTATAAAACTTAAACATCTCACGATTAAATCTGGTAGAGAAGGGTCCATGAACAGCTACAATATCTTTTGTGGAAAATCCAATATCCTGACATTTTTTTATGATAGAGTGCTCAGGCAGGACCCTAATAATAAGCCTTTTGTTTTTAATAAGCTTACAATCAACTAAGGTCTCTAGCTGATGACTACCAGTAGTGAGAAAAATTGTATTTCCCAGTTTAGTAGCAGTCTCAATAGCCTCCTCCATAGAATCAACCCAATAAATTAATTTATTATCCGGCAAATTAGTTTCTTTTCGTTCGAATCTGATGTATGCTATCTTATTATCAGTGCAAAACTTTTCTATTAACTTAGAATTATTGTCGGAGAAAGGATGTCCTGCATCTACTACTACTGTTATGTTATTTTCCAAAGCAACTGCCGTAAGGTTTTCCTTCGTAAGATGCTCAACCAAGATGCAATCTAGCCCTTCTTTTTTAGCCATTTCTTTTCCGTACTTTGTAATAACCATTGTTAATGCCGACAACTTGTTGGCCTCACATAGGCTTATAATGTCTTTTGCTTCTTTTGTCCCCGAAATTACCAATATCATCTAACCCTACTCCTCATGTCTTAAAGAATTCTATTAATCAAACTGTTTAAGGTAGTCAATTAAAAGCTCTTCTAATTCTTCCTGGCTATCCTTCTTATTAACTAAATCTCGAATCTTACTAGCTCCTGGAAGCCCCTTTAAATACCAGGCCGCATGTTTGCGCATTTCTCTAACCCCTATTACCTCGCCTTTATCTTCGATAATAAGCCTTAAATGCTTTAAGGCCATAGTTACCTTTTCTAAGGCAGTGGGCTCTGGCAATAGTTCTCCCGTCTTTAACAAGTGATTAGTGCGACCAAAAATCCAAGGATTACCCATAGAACCTCTACCAATCATAATTGCATCACAACCGGTCTGCTCTAGCAATGCTTTTCCATCCTGAGGCGTCCAAACATCTCCATTGCCGATAACGGGTATTCTAAGTAGCCTCTTAACCTCTGCAATAATAGTCCAATCAGCCTGACCGCTGTAAAATTGCTTTCTTGTTCTACCATGGACAGTAACCGCAACTGCACCTGCTGCCTCTGCCCGCTCTGCTAATTCCAGTACATTTATTTCAGATTCATCCCATCCTTTGCGCATCTTAACCGTAACAGGAATTTTAACAGCCGCTACAACTGCTTTGATAATCTTCTCAGCTAACGGTAAATTGCGCATAAGGGCACAGCCTTCGCCATTTTTTACTATCTTAGGGGCGGGACAGCCCATATTTATATCTATTATATCTGCCCCAATATTCTCTACTATTTTTGCCGCCTCAGCCATGACCTCCGGCTCTGAGCCGAATATCTGTACCGCTATAGGCCGTATTTCACCCTCAAGATTGATTAAGTGAAAAGTTCTTTTATTATTAAAGATTAATGCTTTATCACTAACCATCTCTGTAAAGGTCAGCTCACAACCCTGATCTTTTGCCAAAAGCCGATAAGCCTTATCTGTTACTCCCGCCATTGGTGCATTAAAAACATTAGTTGTTAGCTGGACTGTTCCAATTTGCACAATTTTCCTCCTTATCTATCTTGGATTCCTCTCAAATATTATTCTTAAGCCTTCAATAGTAAGCATTTGATCTACTATATCTATAGTGTGGGAATCTTCAGCAATTAGGGGAGCAAGGCCTCCGGTGGCTATCGTGGTTCCTTTCTCTCCTAGTTCGTTCCACATTCTCGTTACAATCCCATCAACTTGTCCGATATAACCGTATACTATGCCTGCTTGCATACTAACGACTGTATTTTTGCCAATAATAGACTTTGGCTTTATCAACTCAATTTTTGGAAGCTTTGCCGCTCTTTGAAATAGAGCTTCTGTCGATATGCCAATACCTGGTGTAATTGCGCCGCCCAAATATTCACCTTTTGCTGATATAGCGCAGAAGGTAGTAGCTGTTCCAAAATCTACTATTACTACAGGTCCACCATATCTTTCTAAGGCACTGACAGCGTTTACTATTCGGTCTGCTCCTACTTCCTTAGGATTTTCATATTTTATAGCTAGTCCCGTTTTTACCCCTGGCCCTATTACAATTGGGGTTACGTTAAAATATTTCTCAGCCATTTGACATAATGTTCCCATTAGCGGTGGGACCACCGAAGAAATAATAATATGATCAATACGTCCTGAGGACACCTGTCCAATGTCAAAGAGCTGCTTTATTAATATTCCGTACTCATCGGCTGTTTTTTGCCGATCAGTTGAAATGCGCCAATCTACTAAAAGTTTTTTCCCTTCAAAAACCCCAAGAACTGTATTAGTATTCCCCACATCAAAGGCTAGTAGCATCCTTATCTCTCCCTATTTAATTTCTCTTCCTTACATTTTAACAAAAGATAAGAAAAAAAGCACCTATAAAAAGGCGCTTCCAGCTGCTTCAATTAATAGCCTTCATTAGAGGCTCCTAAAACTTTTGTACCATTAATGTTTAAGGTTTCTCCACAAACATCGCATTTCATAGTTCTGTCAACAACTGCTATCATATTGCCACAGTTGGGACATTTAAAGCTTCTCTCTGCGTTATCTGGCTGGCCAGTTCTTTTCATTTTTTTGCTCCTCCCATTTATTTTTCTAATTATTAATAATATTATATCCATCTCCTGTTACTACATACATTGCCAAAAAGTTCACCATATCCAAGCAGTACAGCTTATGTCATAATAGTATTATATCAAGTAAATAGCTTTTAAGGAGTGTTTTGTTTGGAGGTTAACTATAGGGCTACAAATACTGCCAATACCACAAGAAAAAAGTTCGTTCCATTTATATTAATTTTGGCAATTGCTTTATTGACCTTTAGCATTAGCTTTTGGTATTTTTATCCTAGTATGCAAACAGCTACGCTTAATACTGATCAGTGGACTATTATCTATAAAGGAACCCTTTATCCAGGTCAGACTGCCATGGCAGATAATTCACTTTATGTTAGCATTTCCTTTATTCAATCCCAGCTAGATCCAGAAATCTACTGGGACGAAGAAGAACAGACTGCAGTAATCACAACTAAAGATAAAAGAATTTCTTTAAAAACTGACCAGCTAACAGCCTATATTAATCAAAACCCAGTAAATATTGCTGCTCCAGTAATGATAATCGAGGAAGTGCCATTTTTGCCAATTGATTTATTAACTCAAATATATTCTATTGACTATAACATTACTGATAGTTATAAGCGGGTAGTTATTCATAATAGAGCGGAGCCTATCGCCACAGGCACAGTACTTATGGATAAATCTTTTTTGCGCAGTCAGCCTGCCTATCGTTCTCCTCGACTAGCAAACTTGTCAAAAGATCAGCAGGTAGTTATTCTCAAAGAAAAGATTGGTTACTATTTAGTCAGGACTGAGGAAGGCCTTATTGGTTACATTAACAAAAATGAAGTAGAGTTTACTGGCATTAAGCCGGCAGAGAACGTTCCAGAGCCTAATTATTGGTGGAGGCCCATGGGTCAGAAGATTAATTTGACCTGGGAATACGTTAATAAGCAGACTGCCAATCCTGCAAATATTGGTCCTCTCCCAGGGGTTAATGTGGTATCACCTACTTGGTTTCACTTAAAGGATGAGGAAGGAAACCTAGAAAATAATGCTGATTTACGTTATGTAAACTGGGCCCACGAAAATGATATGCAAGTATGGGCTTTAATAACTAATCGCTTTGATCGTGATTTAACCCACGCTGTTTTAAGCAGCACGGAAACTCGTTTTCGCGTTATCAATCAGCTGTTAGTATTTGCTGAGCTCTATAATTTAAACGGTATAAATATTGACTTTGAAAATATGCATCTAAAGGATCGTGATTACTTAACCCAATTTGTTAGAGAGCTTACTCCTCTAGCTCATGAACAAGGCCTTAGCATTTCTATCGATGTAACAATTAGATCTAATAGTGAAAACTGGTCGATGATTTATGACCGAAAGGCACTAGGGCAAATAGTAGACTATATGGCAGTAATGACTTATGACGAACATTGGGCTGCTAGTCCAAAAGCCGGTTCTGTAGCTTCATTGCCATGGGTGGAGCGAGGACTTGTAGGAATCTTGGAGGAAGTGCCAAGAGAGAAGGTGCTACTTGGGTTGCCACTTTATACTAGGGTATGGGAGGAAGCTTCTCAGCCTGATGGAACAGTGAAAGTTTCTTCCAAGGCCCTATCTATGCAAGCGGCAGAGGCTTTGATAAATGAGAATAACGCAGTAATTATCTACGATGATCAAGCTCAGCAGGATTATAGCCAGTGGACTAAAGGCGGCTCTACCTTTAAAATCTGGCTGGAAAATGATGAATCCATCGGTAGAAGAGTTACGTTAGCTCGCAAATATAATCTCGGGGGAGTGGCGTCTTGGCGGCGAGGCTTTGAAAAGCCTAGCATCTGGAATGTTATAGAAACAGAGCTTTACAGAAAGTAGTATCCGTAAAAGCTTTGGTAGAAATAATAAGGCTCTGCAGACCTTTTTTGGTATGCAAAGCCTTATTATTATGCTTTATTCTGCAATGGCTTTGGAACTTCCGCTGTTAAAACTACCCTGTCGCTCGGTGCTACAATACCTGATTGGTTTTCAATAGTGACTAGTATACCAGTAATCTGTATCAATGTTTCTCTGCTTACAACTACATTTAAAAAATGAGTTTTATCCAATCCTGGTGTTAATACACCTAGCTTAGCTGGCTGCAGCTCCTCACTCCGCAGCCACCATACCTGATAAACTGCTCGGTCATTAGTTTCATTTAAGTTAACTGTCTCTATATCCGGAAGACCTGTAGCAATAATCCTAATTTCTCTAGTCCCAGAATCTACTGTAACTCGTCCGCCAGCCATGGGAATTAAATCAGCAGGTCGTAAACTTATCTGCATATGCCCATCTCCTTTCATAAATAATAGTTCCACCCTATTATATGTGCAAGAAGGGAATACAGTTCCCATGGGACTTACAACACTAGTTGCTATGGCCTATCAGATTGCTACTGGAGAGCCTTTCATATATTTTTAAGCCTAATACACTTGCAATTACCACTTTAGCTAAGTCAAAGCCTATATAAGGCAACAAGGCTATCTGGAGCACTCCAGTTATTGAAAAGTTGGCCCCAACATAATAATTTAGTACAAAATATAGATAAGGTAATCCAATTAAATAGATAACTACTAATCCAACTAGCGATGCTAACAGGTATGAGCTAATTTTCTTTCGATTCAATCTCTCCATACAGACTCCAATAGCCCATGCTCCTGCCATAAAACCAAATATAAATCCTGCAGTGGGCTGTAAAAAATAGCCTAGTCCACCATAAGGAGGTTTAGCGAAAACCGGCAGCCCTACAATCCCAAGTAGAATATACACCAAAATACTTAGGGCACCTAGTCTTCCCCCTAGCAGTACCCCAGCAAGCATTGTTATGAGGGGCATTAAACTAAAAGGCACTACCGCTTCACCACCATATTTTGATACCATAGCCGCTACTACACTTAGGGCGGCAAAAAAGCTAACTAATATCATTTCCTTTGTTGTAATTTTCATGCTCCAGCTCCTCTAAAATAGTAAGTTTTATTTGTCAACCATTTCACGGCAAGCAGGTTGACAATATCTTTAAAAATAATGCCCCCTATGGGGACAATATTATGGAAACCTCTCCTGACATAACTTTTCTCAGTTCACCTTGATAATTTTCCACAAGCAAGCTGCCGTCTTCATCTATATCCTTTACCCATCCTACATATTCCTTAGTAACTTCTCTTACTAACACTTGTTTACCAATAGTGATATCAGCTATACGCCATTTGTCGAGGATAGGTTTAAATCCCTTTTCTAAAAAAAGGCTATACCATTTTTCTAATGCTTGTAAAATCTGCACTAATATCTGCTGCCTCTCAAAGCCCTTATTTGCAGTCACTGCTAAGGAGGAGGCAATTGCTCTAATTTCTGAATCAAAGTCTAGTTCTTTTTGATTTACATTAAGACCTATCCCTATAATAATATAATAGACCAAATCTAGCTCAGCCTTCATTTCTGTTAATATCCCAGCCACTTTTTTTCCCTCAAAATACAAGTCATTAGGCCATTTAATATCTAATTGAATGCCAGTGGCTTTATATACCGCCTCCACTATAGCCACTGCCGCTACAAAAGTAAGCTTAGGTGCCATCATAGGAGAAATTTTCGGGCGCAAAATTAGAGAAAACCAAATTCCTTGAGGATTATTTGAAGCCCAATGACGACCACGCCTACCTCGTCCCTTAGATTGTTTGTTAGCTAGCACAATGGTACCGTGAGCCGCACCTTTCTCTGCCTCTAGCTTTGCCAAGTCATTGGTGGATTCTACTTCTCTTTCAAAGATTACTTTATTGCCAAGGGCAGAGCTTGCCATCTGGGCCTCAATCTCTGCAGGAAACATATTATCATAATTGCTGGTAAGAACATAACCAACCTTTGGCTTTGAGGTTATAATATGACCTTCCTCCCGTAGGACTTTAATATGCTTCCACACCGCCGTCCTACTAACACCAAGCTGCTGGCTAATTTCTTCCCCAGAAAGAGCTCTTCCTTGATGCCGATAAAGTATCCGTAGTATCTGATCCTTCATTTATACCTCCTGAAATCTTACCTTAGGATAATTATACCATCAGCCTAAGAATTGTCAACCATATTCAATTCAAAGGTTAACAAAAAAACTTATCGAATTTCCCCATGGTTTTCTTCTTTTGAAATTTCCTCAATGTTATTATGGCTATCTACAAAAACTAATGTAGGATTGTAATACCTAGCTTGTTCTTCCTCCATCATAGTATAGGAAATAACTATTACAACATCTCCAAGCTGGACCAGTCTGGCAGCAGCGCCATTGAGACATATTACCTTAGAGCCCCGTTCCCCAGGAATAACGTATGTTTCTAGCCTAGCGCCATTGTTGTTGTTAACAACATGAACTTTTTCATTAGGCCATATATTGGCTGCGTCCATTAAGTCTTGATCTATAGTAATGCTTCCAACATAATTCAGATTAGCCTCTGTTACTGTTGCTCGATGAATTTTTGACTTTAGCATAGTTCTAAACATCATTAACCACCTCCACAATAATATTGTCAATTAGTCTCGTTTTCCCAAAACGAACGGCCAGCGCTATTAGCACCTTCCCGGTTAGCTTTTCTTCTTGTGGCATTAAGCTTTGGGCATCTCTTATTTCGATATAATCTATCTTAGCTAAAGATGCCTCTTCTATATTTTCTTTAATGGCATGGTATAACTTATCCTTCATGGTTAATCCACCAGCAATTAGCTCCCTGGCCTTGCAAAGGGATTGATATAATATTACAGCCTGCTCTCTTTCCTCTGATGAAAGGTAAACATTTCGAGAACTCATTGCTAGTCCATCTTCCTCCCGGACTATTGGCACTCTAACGATGTTTATTGGCATATTGAGATCTGTTACCATTTTTTCTATTACAATTACCTGCTGAGCATCCTTTTGTCCAAAGTAAGCTTCGTCTGGCTGAGTAATATTAAAAAGCTTATTCACTACTGTAGTAACACCTTTGAAGTGGCCAGGCCTAGATGCTCCACACATTACTTCAGTGATAGTATCAGTATTAACAAAGGTATAATAGCCCTGGGGATACATCTCCTTCACTGAAGGTGCAAAAATAATATCTACTCCCACTCCTCTAGCTAGCTCAGCATCTCGTGTTAAATCTCTGGGATAATCATCATAATCTTCTCCTGCCCCAAATTGTAGTGGATTTACGAAAATAGTAGTCACTAGCAGCTCACAATTTTCTCGAGCTCTTTCCATTAAGTTTAGATGCCCTTGATGCAGGAAGCCCATAGTTGGTACCAAGCCAATACGCTGTCCTAACTTTTTAGCCTCTTTAACAATTTCTTTCATCTCCGCGATTGTATTAATAATTTTCATCCTAATCCCCCTTTTTTAAAATGAGTGCACAATTTAAAATATTCTGATCATTCCTTATGTATTAATTATAGTGTCCCTGTTTTTCTTTATAGTATTAAAAAATGCCCTCCGACACCGGAGGGCATAATTTTGCTAGTCACATTTGTTCGTCTCGGTCCAGTGGCTCCAAGCGATATTTTTGTCAATCTTCAATTGTTTATGACGCACTAATTCCGTGGTCCTTGCAAGTATAAAAGTATGGCTCCAAATATAGGATGCCATCTTTAGTAAATTATATCATCTTTTCCACATCAGAACAACCATTTTCCTTGATAATTCTCTCTAAAATAAAAGCTCCCGTCTCAC
>JAWSUQ010000097.1:0-8772 GCA_033549265.1 Bacillota bacterium | reverse complement strand
GTAGCTGTTAACTTTTTTAGAAAATCACAGCCTGCTTTATGGGCTTCCACTGGATGCCCTGCTACACAGTAGATTATTTCTTTTTTTGCATTTATAACTACGTTCAGAATAAAAGCCATTTTAGCCTGCTCGGCAGCCCAAACCATATCATGATGAATAGGGTTATTCTCTAGAATACCGGTTCGAGCAAAGGGGCTAGCAATAAACTTGGCATTGTGATTAAAGAGTACCGTTTTGCGGGAAGCTATGCCAGGTAGCACGCTTTTTCGGCCCCCTGAAAAGCCGGCGAAAAAGTGGGGTTCGATGAAGCCTTCACCTATTAATAAGTCTGCTTCAATCGCTATTTTATTAACCCAGAGTTCTCCTCCTGAGGGCAAGCTGCCAAGAAAAACCATATCCTCATCTTTTTCTGAATTGTGGTTAACTACAGTAACTTGGGCTAATACTTTTTGTCCAAACTTTTTGAGCATTTCTTCTTCAGTAGTAGGCCGATGCATTCCGGTGGAAATAAGAAGAGTTATTCGAGCATTTGGATTTGCAGATTTTATCTCATTAATGAGAATAGGTAAGGTAATATGACTAGGAACAGGACGGGTATGATCACTGGTGATAATTACAATGTTGTTCTTAGCTTGTACCAAGTCTCGTACCTGAGTAGATCCAATAGGCTTTTTTAAAGCATCCCTTACTAAATTTTCTTGAGTATCAGTAGGTTCATATTCCTCCGCTGCAGATTCTAAAATATTGACATTTTCCTTGAGCTCTATTGATAAACTTAAATGTCCTGTGTCAAAAGGCAATTGAATCACTAAAAATCATCCTTTCATTTAAAAAATTTCACTGTACTTATATTTTACCAAATGTGGCAGAATATTAACATGAATTAATTGATTTAAGTTTCCAAAATTACAAAACAGTATCAGTAAGTATATCTTAGGAGGTTAGTTATGCGAAATCGTAGCCTATTTTGGATTTTGTTAATGATTTTTATTATTGCCACAATTCTTATAGGAGGATGTAGGCTTTTAGAGGGTACCAATAATGCAGTACCCCAAAGCCCATCTAAAGTGAGTCCGGAAGTGCCTGAACAATTTCAAGAAATGGTAATAACTAGGGAAGATATTCCATCGGAGGTGCTACAATGGTTTGATAGCTTTGGTACAGAACAAATTGCATTAGTCTATCAGCACCCATACCAGACCTACTTAAACATAAGTAGTGGTAATGATAGAGAAATATTAATGGTGGATGCTAAGCTGGAGGATTATGAAAAAATTTTCGTTTTTGATTTTGTGGGTTCAGAACAGGCAGGAGCATTAAGTAATAGGTTGTATTTAAATATTAATTCTGACTTAATATCAAATTATCGGTTAATGACTAGTGCTGATGAAGAGCTTGTAGTAGAGCAGCAAGTAGTATTTGCAGTATTGGAGCAACCAAGAGCAGGAGATGTCATTAATAGCCCGGTAGAGATTCAGGGTAGAATTGCAGCTTTTGAAGGATCATTCGTAGTACGGATAATAGATAACCAGGAAAATATTATTGCAGAAGAATATTTTCAGACAGATGGTGCGCCTGCTTGGGGGCAATTTACTGAATTAGTGACCTTTGATATGCCAGTAACAGAGCCTGGTCGGATAGAAGTGGGAGAATATAGTGCTAAAGATGGAGAATATTTGATGCGTGCTCAAAAAGAAGTCAATTTTGACCAAAACCAATAATAAAATATTTTTAAGCCCTACCATAGATTGATAATTAGCTATAGTAGGGCGTTTGTTTTTACTTAGTTTCACTATTGTCTTTAGGCTGCTGACGCCGATTGGGATCAAATTGAATAATCTTACTTTTTTCAGCTTCTCTGTTATTCCTCTTCGGACTAATTAAGTGCTTAAATTCTTTGAATCCACTATTTTTTTTTCCTTTGAAACGATAGTTTCTGGTGCTACTCTTTAAAAATAAATAACCTGCCGCTAATCCTCCCAATAGTCCAAACAAGTGGGCCCATAAATTAATGTTGGGAGTGATAACGGAATAAACCAGTCCAATAATTAACATATACTTAATTATTCTGCTGGAGTCAGGGTCAATCAGCTCTTTACGATACAAAATCATATATAAATAAATCCCCAGTAATCCATAAATAGCCCCTGAGGCTCCTAAATGACGTCCATAATCTATCCCGCCTGCAAAAAAGGTGCCAATGTTACCAATTACTCCTGCTCCTAAGAATAGTATTAAGAAATTGCGAAAACCTAACATTTTTTCTAAAGCAGGGCCAAATATAAACAATGAAAAGTTATTAAATAGAAAATGAGTGAAATTACCGTGCAAAAAAATTGAAGTTACCAGTCGCCAAATTTCACCAGACGCCACAAGCTGATTGGAGCCAATCCCTAACAGATAGATGGGCTGATAGATTGACGGAAACAGGCTTAATATAAATAAAACTGCATTTATTGCAATAATGGATGAAATAATAGGGTAAAAGTTAGTAAATTGCTTAAAGTTCTCATGTCGATAAAACATAGTTCTCACCTCTTCTGATGTTTGTCTTACACCTCATCTTCACATTATCTTTCTATATGTTACCATATATATTGTAAAAAGAAAAATATGATGCAATAAAGGAGAGACATTTATAAAACAGTAATGAATAGTTTAAATTGAAGCAGGAAAAGGGTATATTTCCAAAGCCATTAAAATAACTTGGAAATATACCCTTTATTTTAGCTATAAAAAAATGGAGGTCCAGGTATCACCTAGAAAATAACCAGGCAGGAAAAAGGCTGAAGTCCATATTATTGATCCTACTTGAGAGGTTAACATAAATTGTGTTAGGGTCATATTGCCAGTTCCTAAGATAACAGGGAGAAAATGTCTTGCGCCGGGAATAAAGTAGCTGACAATAATGGCACGATTACCGTACCTTTCTAACAGTTGGTAGCTGCGTTCAAGCTTTTTCTGGGTACGCTCTGAAGGGTTCTTAAAAACCTTTCCCTTAAATCCTCTTCCCACAAAAAAACCAAGGGAATATCCAATATAAGTGGCAGTAGTAGTGATTACAAATGAAACGACAGGATTTATCGCATTAGCTGCTGCTAGGATGGCCATAAACACAATAATAGATTCACGATTGATGGGGGCTAATACAACGCCAAAGACTAAAGCAAAAAATAATGTGGGAGTATTAGCTTCCTCCACTAATATAAGTAGATAATCTAGAACATTCATAAAAAACTCACCCATTATAGGATTCCTCCTAAAGCAATAACTATAATTATCGAAAATTATATTTTTAATTCCTTATACATATTATCATATTCACAATTAATAAACTAGTAAACTTTTGTTTATAATTGTGAAAAGCACAAATAAAATCTTCTTGGAGAAATGGTAAATAATTAAGATATATATGATTATCTTTCTTATTTTTGGACTATTCAGTCGAAGCTTATTTACATTTAATGGACAGTTAGATAAAATGCAATTAATAAAAAAATTAAGAAAGCAGGTGGCTAATGACTCATTTACACTTTCCAGATGGAATACTTCCTATTTGGCTAGTTATGCTTGGTTTTCTATTTACTGGAACAATACTATCCATATCATTAAACAAACTAAAGCAAGAAGAGTATTTTGCTAAAAAGGCTTCGTTAATAGCTATGATGTCAGCACTAATGTTGATTGTTATGTCTATTCCTCTTGGTTTTATTCATTATCATATCAATTTAACTGTACTAGTGAGCTTACTTATAGGGCCCTGGTTTGCAGCAATCTCTGTTTTTGTGGTAAATCTATTTTTAGGTCTATTTGGTCATGGCGGAATTACAGTTGTAGGCTTAAATTCCTTGGTGCTGATATCAGAGGTGTTTATTGCAGCTTGGCTGTTTAGTCAGCTTAAACGATATTTGCCTAATAGCCTGTCATTATTCTCTACAGTATACCTCACAATTATTATTTCAACCGGAATAATGTTTGGAGTGGTATTACTAAGTACTTTTTCTACGGAGTTGATGGTGCTAGCCCAACACTTAGAAGAGGGACACGAAATGACTAGCAATTTAAACCAATGGTTTTTTTCTATAATAATGCCAATTGTATTATTAGGGGCTGCATTAGAAGCAAGCTTAATTACATTTATTGTGAAGTATTTGTATAAAGTAAGACCTGAACTAGTT
This sequence comes from Bacillota bacterium, assembly GCA_033549265.1. GTDB lineage: Bacteria > Bacillota > Desulfitisporia > Desulfitisporales > JAWSUQ01 > JAWSUQ01. The sequence goes on along the minus strand of JAWSUQ010000097.1, from coordinate 4,594 downwards.
AAGCACCTTATTAGTGAGGAGCTTCAACAACAGGAGACAGTATAAGGTAAAAGGGGAGCTGCCATTGAAAGTATCATTAGTAGACATACTATCAATAAAAGGAGACAGTTTTTTACATAAAAGCCATACTGGCGTTAAAATATTTGCTACGATACTGTTAATAGCTGCCATTATTATATCTAAGAACTCATGGGCCTTAGGTGCTTTGGCATTAACTGCAGTATCATTGTTGGCCTATGTTAAGCTAAATGTAATTAAACAGCTGCCATTTTATCTGTACCCATTATTTTTTAGCCTGCTATATGGCAGGCTAATTATGGGTTTTTCTGGTGAGCTGTTATTTTTAATTGTTGCTAAAGCAACCACTGCTGTAATGGTACTATTATTATTAATTGTTACCACACCTTATTATAAGATATTCAATGCTTTAAGTATGTTCTTACCTAGTGTGCTAGTTGATATCATGCTCCTAACCTACCGTTCTATTTTTTTACTTATTTCCAAGATAGTTGAAACATTTACTGCTATAAAAATAAAAGGTGGCACAGCATTTATTAAGCCACAGCGATGGTTAGCAAGTATAGGCTCCTTCTTGAGCTTATCTGTAATTAAAGCTATTGATCTTAATGAAAGAAATTATTGGATTATGCAAATGAGAGGTTATGAAGGGAAGATGGCTACTCGAAATTCAGAGGTGTTTAAGCTTTCGGATATAAACCCAGTAATTTTTGCTATAATTTTCTTTGTAATGGCGGTGTTAGGATGAAAAGAATTATTGAGATAGGCTGTATAAGTCACTGTTACCCAGATTCTACAGAAGTTCAGATTTGTGGCATGGATTTTGTCATGCATGCTGGAGAGAGAGTAGCTTTACTTGGGAGTAATGGCTCTGGTAAAACTACCTTGCTTTCTCATATAACTGGATTATTATCTCCTACAGTAGGCTCCGTCAAGGTTTTTGACGTAGACCCACGAAAGCAGTTTAAGCAAATTAGACATCGTCTCGGAATTGTCCTGCAAGCTCCTGAGGAACAGATTATAGGCCCTACCGTTTGGGACGATGTAGCCTTTAGCCTTTTAAATGCTGGCTGGTCACAAGAGAGAGTGGAAAATCGAGTAGAAGAAGTACTAACTGAATTAAAAATATTAAAGTTAGCTAACAAAATTCCCCACTACCTAAGCGGTGGTGAACAGCAAAAAGTTGCCTTAGCAGGGGCTCTGGCTTTGCAACCAGATTTATTGGTATTAGATGAGCCCTTATCAAAGCTTGATCAAAGGGGAAAAACAGATTTAGTTTGCACCCTGAATAGTTTAAATAAAAAGTATGGGACCGCTATTGTCTTTACGGTCCATGAACTATCAAAGCTAGCTGAAATGGCCGATACTGTCTATGTTATTAAAGAAGGAAGATTTATTGCCAAAGGAAAGCCCATGGAGATAATAACTAATTTAAGTATTTTGCAGGAAGCAGGTCTGGAAGCTCCTCCTTTGCTCCAACTAATAAGGTTATTAAATAAAAAAGGATTAGATATTCCAAGCACTTTAGATTATGAAAAGCTAGCGGAATATATCTCAATGCACATGAGGGTAATATCGTAAAAAAGAAACTGGTGCTGTAATGAACCAGTTTCTTTTTTTTGGCAGTTTAACTCTATTTAAGTTTGTCTTTTAAGTATTTGCCTAAAGCTTTGTCTGTCTTATTAATATGGTCCTGGAGCCAATCAATAACAATATGATTAGTATAGATAGCGATGTGGGCCCCTAGCCCCTCATTATAAATCCGCTCTTTAAGCTGGAGAAAGTTTGCGATAAAGTCCGTATGCTGTTTTTTATGAGCTTCATAGGCAGGATAATTGTATTTTTGCATTTGTTCTTCTTCGGTGCTGAAGTGGGATACAACATAATCCTCTAAGAAGCTGATTATTTGATCAACAGTTTCTCTACCCTTTCCATGGTTGCAGGCATCCAGCAATTGGTTAATCCGTTTAAAAAGCTCTTGGTGTTGACTATCAATTATATCTATCCCTACTGCAAGATCTTCAGTCCATTCAATAGACATATTTAGGTTAAACCTAGAAACAGTTTGGGATAAACGGTTTGACATCTCTGCGAGATGCTGTGCCGCTACTACAATTTCTTGCGTAGTATTTACCTGTTCTGAGCTTGAGGCAGCCACCTCCTCTGCTGTAGCTGCAAAGGATTCACTTACGGAAGCAATACTTTTAATGGAATTCTCTACTTCTTCACTACGGGTGGCCATTGTAAGCGTGCTTTGAGTAACTTCTTCAATATGCTGCAACAAGGTTTGTGCTACGTTATTGATTTTAGCAAAAAGCTTCCCTGTCTCTTCCATAGAAGTGGATCCATTTTCTACTTCGCTAACGCCTTCCTCCATAGAACTGACAGCAGTAGCAATGCCAGACCGAATATCTTTTATTAAAACTGTAATTTTATTAGTAGCGTTGGCAGATTCCTCAGCTAGCTTTCTTACTTCATCTGCTACCACGGCAAAGCCTCTGCCGTGTTCTCCTGCTCTAGCGGCTTCAATGGCAGCATTTAAGGCTAATAGGTTTGTTTGTTCAGCAATGCCGTTAATTAAGGTGACTATATTGCCAACCTCAGTAGATTTATCTCCAAGCATTTTGACAGTATAGGCAGCTTCCCCAACCTTGACTTTGATAGCCTGCATCTGTTGAATAGACTGGGAAACTGAGTTTGAGCCTGTAGAAATATTAGTAATTGCCATATTACCTGAAGCAGACATATTATTTGTCTTTTCGCTAACTGAGCTGATTTGTTCTATCAGTTGTTCAATATTTGCAGCTGCCCCAATAATTTGTCCATTAAGCTCCTCAGAGCCTATTGCTACCTGGTGAATGGCTTGCCCAACCTGATTTGCAGAATCTCCCATTTGTTGCCCAGACATTACGAGCTCCTTACTAGATGAATTAACTTGCTGAGTGGCAGTACTAATTTCACTAATGATATCTTTTTGGGTTTCAAGGATTTTATTAGAGGAGCGGGCTAGGTTGCCTATTTCATTTTCCCCCCAAATTTTTAATTGCTCTATAGAAAAATCCCCTTCAGCCAATCGTTCGTTAAATACTACAATCTGCTGTAAAGGCTTAAAAAGCTGTGCATACATGATGCTGATGCCGATAAAAGTAATTAGCAAAGAACCAATAATGCCAAATATTGCAATTTGACTAGCATCATTTAAAAGAAAACTGATGGAAAATCCCCCTAGAGCCATTAATCCTAATATGATGTTTATAAGGAACATTTTTGTTCTTATAGCCATATAATTACCTCCTGGATAATTGTGTTTAGAATTACTTATTCCTAATTTATACACCAACAGCATAAAGATATCCTTCTAAGTGAAAAAAATTTTATTTTGATTTCGTTAGTATCTTAAGAATAAGGAATAAATTGCAATATTGTGTAGATAATAGATAGAGGAGGTGAGATTCATGGCTAAGGATGTAAAGTGTGAAGTAGAAAGCTGTAGCTTTTGGGCTCAGGGAAACGGATGTAATGCTGACAGTATCTATGTAGTAGCTCAAAGCAACCAAGCGCAAAACTCAGAAGAAACTGATTGCAAAACCTTTAGAAGAAAATAATTATCTTTATTATTAAACGGCTCCTACTAGAGGGGCCGTTTTAAATTTAGTATATTATATGGTATAATTTTTTTATAAGATTCACCTATAGATCGATTGCATACAAGGAGCAACTAAAATGATAATAGGCACATTATCAATAACTTTATTTTTACCAGAATGCCACTCTCTTAAAGAGAAACGCAGTATCCTAAAAAGCTTAGTTGTAAAAACAAGGAACAAATTTAACGCTGCAATAGCAGAGGTGGACCATCAAGATAAATGGCAGAAAGCTACTGTGGGCATCGCTGTAGTAAGTACCTCTACTAGTCATGTATATAATCAGCTCCAATCGATTGTAGATTTTATCGAACTTGAGCCGAGGATCGTATTAGGAGAAATAGTTACTGAAATATTATAGTTTTAGATAAGGTTGCTACAAAGAGCGGAAGATGGTAAAATTGGAAAAGATAATTAAAACTGCTAAAGAGGTGTAATGAAAAATGGACAAACTACTAAATAAATTGAAGGAATATCTGCAAATGGAGTCAGAAATATCTTTAGAGGAGTTTGCAAATTATTATCAAGAAACGATAGATTATCTAAATGAGAACTTTGATAACTTAGAAAAAGAAGATAGTCTCAAAGGAAGATATATAGTGACAATTCTTGCTTTAAATGCAGGAGATCGAAGCAAGCGCAAGGATAAAAATGCTAAAAAATATAAAAAAATGTGGGAAAAATCACGATTATGGGCTGATGCTTTTGACTATCGATTAAAGCAAATGGGAATGACCCAGGATGAAATTGATGCCAGCCATGAGCAATATAATAGTGAAGTCTAGAGCTGGATTTTTTTCCTTTGCCTAAAGACATAGCCATTCTTTTATGGTACAATACCAATAGCATAACATAAAGAGGTGATAGTGCTTGCCAACCTTTCAAGAAGTTTTTTTACTAGCCTCTTTGGCATTGGTAATAAATCTCCCAAT
>JAWSUQ010000096.1:4095-8788 GCA_033549265.1 Bacillota bacterium | reverse complement strand
AGTATCGAGGCTTTTTTTCTATGGGCCTTCACTATTGAAATAATATTGCGTATAGCAGCTACTAGACCAAAGCTAAGTTTTTTTACAAACAGCTGGAATCTTTTTGATTTTTTTATTGTCGTTAGCACTCATTTATTTGTTGGTTCTCATTTTATCTCAGTCTTAAGAATAGTACGAGTCCTGAGAGTCTTAAGGACTATTTCAGTTGTTCCATCCTTACAAAGATTAGTAAGTGCCTTGCTGAACACAATCCCAACCCTTGGTAACATTATCCTGCTAATGGGGATAATTTTTTATATTTTTGGGGTCATGGGTACTATCTTATTTGCGACGATAGCACCGGAATATTTTGGATCACTGCACGCTTCCATGCTTACTTTATTTCAAATCGTTACCTTAGAATCCTGGGCCAGTGCAGTCATGAGGCCTATCCTAGCAAGTGCCCCATGGGGCTGGGTTTATTTTGTTACCTTTATCTTAGTTGGTACCTTTGTAATTATCAATCTTTTTGTGGGTGTTATAGTTAACAATGTCCAAGAGGTTCACCTTTCGGCAACCTCCGAGGAAAAACCTAGCCGGGAAGCTAAAGAGCTAGCGGCTTTAAGGCAGGAGGTAGCGGAGCTGAAAGAGTTAATTATCATCTCTCAGCAAACTAATAAAAAATCAAGTTAAACAATTTAATGTTTTGACTCTACTTGCTTTGGCTGATAGCCGTATATTTCTGTATCAGGATAAAAATCCTTCCAGCAGTACCAATAAATTTTGGTGGCTGGTAGCTGCCTCAGTTGTTGACCAGTAAATTGGCCTGCTATGGCATAGCCGTTAAGAATATTCCACTTAGATTGGGATTCATCATCTTTAACAAGTTGTCGGTGAAACTGACTGGCGCTAAAGGAAATCTCCTGGCCATCAACAGATCGTTCAAAAGCTAGGGCTGTATCTGTTGCTTCATCATAAAATACTGCTATGGGCAGCACATCTTCTAGCCAATCGTTTATTACCTTTTCTTTTTTAAGAGTAGCTAAAGGAAAGACCTTTCTCCTTTTGCCCTCTCCCTCTAAAATAGCAAAGATTAACTCTTTGCCAGGCAGCCGCTGATCCTTTCGCTCCTGGGGATTAACTCCCTCTCGGCTAGATTTGTAATAGTGAAGCATTGGATCATCTGCATAAAGTTTCTCTGGGCTCTTCCGTTTCGATACTACTTTGGTATTGGGAAATTCCTGATACCAATTGGCCCAGGTGGTATGAGTTACTGGTAGCACCTCTAGCTGCTTGCCGGCTAATTCTCCCGCTATACATTTGCCACTTAGCTGACACCAAAAAGAATGGGTTTCCCGATCATACATTACTAAGACATTTCGCCATAGCTTGCCGGAAACCCCAAAGGTTAAGTTTTGACCATCTACTGTTCTGGTATAAACTATACCGCTGTAAGAAAGAGGTCACCAGGTAATAGCTGCCGGTTGGCCTCCCACTTGGTCATTAATGATTTGATGAACACTTAATATATTTATGGGATATGCTCTCATATCACTATTGATATTAAGTCCAAGTACCATCTCTTTATTCAACATTTCAAGCTCAGCATCATGATATATGGCAAACTTTGGCTCAAGAATAGCATTGACTGCGTCCTTGCCAAAAATAGTTTTAATGTCTTTCACATCTATTTCTTCCAGCAAATTTTCTATCTTCATGGGATTGATAAAGGTACTTAGCCTTTTTCTTGCATTATCTAATAATTTCATGTTGTTCCATCCTTTCTTGAATTCTTTCTACTCTTGAAGTAGGATGCCCTTATTGATCAAATTATATTTTTAAATGCTTTTGCGTATCATCCACTATACTTAGAGCAAAATATAAATGTATATTTAAAAATCATGTAGGAGGTGAATCAATGATTTGTGCTGAAGTGTCTCTATACCCACTGAAAACAAATAATGCCAGCTCTGTAATTAATAATTCTATTCAGTCTCTTGACAATCAGAAATTAGAATATAAAGTAGGATCTATTAGTACACATCTACACGGTAATGAAGACCAGGTATGGCAGGGTTTACAGCAAATGTTTCATCAAGCTCAAGCCAATGGTGAAGTAAGCATGGTTGTCACAATTACCAATGCCGCTGATTAAGAATTTATACAAAAAGCCCTACACTTAGAGTAATTTCATTGATATAAACTCTAAAGCATAGGGCTTTTTAATTTACTATAATTATTCATCGTCTCATTAGAATAGCTCCCACCAGCAGTAAAGCAATTGCTATCCCTCTTTGTATCGAAAATGAAATCTGTTCAGTCCCAAGCCAACCATAATGGTCTATTGTAGCAGCTGCAATTAATTGAGCTAAGATTAATAATGCCAATGCCATTGACACTCCTAATTTAGTAATGGCTACAATAGACCCAGATACCACCAATACCCCCAGCATGCCACCAATTAAGCTGATTTTAGGGGCTGTTGTAATTTTAATAAGGCTTCCTTGTCCCAGGCCAAAAACCAACAGCAGAATTAATAAAACAGCTCCTGATAGATGTACAAATAGATTTGCCTCCCAGATACCTACGGTTTTGCTTAAGAGAGTATTTAATGCACCCTGAAAAGCTACTGCTCCTCCTGCAATCATTCCCAGGATTATTGCTAATATTATGCCCTGCTCCATGATCAAGACCTAAAGTTAGTAAATTGTAACGGCTGGTCAAAATCACTTTCTCTTAATAACTGAATCACTTCTTGTAAATCATCCTTGTTTTTGCCGGTGACTCTTACTTGGTCATCCATAATTTGAGCTTGTACCTTCAGTTTGCTTTCTTTAATAGCCGCTACAACTTCCTTGCCCTTTTCTTTAGAAATGCCCTGCTTTACTTTTACTACTTGTCTTACTGTTCCTCCACTAGCAGATTCAACCTTTCCATAATCTAAGGACTTTAAATCTATCCCTCTTTTTATAACTTTGCTCTGCAAGACATCGATTACAGCTGTCAGTTTATAATCGTCATCAGCGATAATTTTAATTTCGTCTCCTTCTAACTCAAGTTTTGCTTTAGAATTTTTAAAATCATATCGCTGACTTATTTCCTTAACCGTTTGATTTACAGCATTGTCAACCTCCTGCAAATCTACTTCAGAGACAACATCAAAAGAACAACCTTTTGCCAATATCAACAACCTCCTAATACTAAATCTTTTCTTGTATTATAGAATATATTTCCTAAAATGGTCAAGAACCCTATTCTTTCTGGCACAGCGGGCAATAAAATATTTTACGTCCTCCCTTTATCTCTTTAACTATGGTACCAGGACACCGAGGGCATTCTTCTCCCCCTCGATCATAGACAAGAAAATGGTTATTATAGCCTCCCGTTAGATTATCCCCTATAAATAGGGGATAATCCATATACCCCCCCAACTGTACCGCCTTCTTTAGAACTTCGAAAGCCCCATGGTAAAGGTTAGCTATTTCCTCGTGGGTTAAAGCTTGTGCCTTAATAACCGGCCTAACCTTAGCATCAAAGCAAATTTCATCAGCGTAGGCATTACCAATGCCTGCCATTAGTTTTTGATCAGTTAACAAGCCCTTTAGCTGGGCTCGCTTTTTATGTAGCACCGAAGAAAGATACTCTTGAGAAAAATCCTTGCTAAAAACATCGGGGCCACCTAGCTTCAGTTTTTCAGTTAATTCCCCTTGGTGGATTAGGTGCAGATACCCAAGCCTTAGATTGGGAAAACAAAGCCTTTCGCCAGAGGTAAAAGTTATGATTACTTGGCTAACAGGCACCTCCTCACTAGAGTCCTGGGCAAGATAAATCCACCCACCCAGCATTAAATGCAGCAATAAATAATTTCCGGTGGAAAGCTTGAAAAGTAGCTGCTTTCCGTACCGTTCTATGTCAACAATAATAGTTCCCTCTATCTGCTGCTTAAAGAGCTCAGGTCTGAGGTTAATACTTTTATCTCTATTGACAGTAACAGTTTCTATCTCTTTCTCTAAAATTATATCCTTCAATAATATCCGGTAATTTTCCATTTCCGGTAGCTCTGGCAAAGTCTATCCACCTCTACTTTTCTAGAAACCATAGTACGTAGCCACATTTATTGCATACGTAGTTGGTAGCCTCTTGATTGGCCCAATCAAAACCAAAAAAAGTTGCTCCTCTAGTATTCATTAGTGTCGTTCTGGTCCAAAACTCATTATACCCGCAAATAGGACATATTAATGTATTGCCATTCACTTCATATTGTTTTACCTCATTTTGGGACATGCCCTTCCTCCCTTGACTGAATTTAAATCTAATTAAATATCTTCTTTTATCATAAACTAATAGATATATTATTGAAGCTCGGAAAGGAGACCTAAGATGCGTTATAATAGATTTATTAATCTAATGCTTAAGCTAGCTCTCTTTAGTAGTATAATTTGGTTAATTTCTAAACTAACTTTGCTTTTATTTTTACCTGGAACCACAATCCTATTTTTAGCTTTATTCTTAACTACAATAGGAGTCATTGCTGAACCCATATTTCTACCTGCTCTCGGAAATCTACCTGCTACTTTTCTAGGAGCAGCTTTTATCGGTATAACAACATATTATACCCCTCACGTTGTTGGAACGGGCTCTGTCACCCTATGGGGCTCAGTAATTGTGGCATTGGCATTAGGCATAGTAGAATATGTGCTCCATAAAGCGTTAG
>JAWSUQ010000096.1:0-4085 GCA_033549265.1 Bacillota bacterium | reverse complement strand
TAATTAATGTTTAATTAGCGTTAATTCGTCAGCTGTTAGCTCTCGATATTCTCCTAAAGCAAGACCTTCATCCAGGGCAAGGAGTCCCATTTTGATTCTTTTTAAATATATTACCTCTTTTCCTACGGCAAGAAACATCCGTTTTACCTGATGATATTTCCCTTCATAAATCGTAATCTCTACTTGAGAAATGGCCCCTGTTTCTGTAATAACCAGCTCACTAGGTAAGGTCTGATAGCCATCATCTAAAATCACCCCTGTTTTAAACTGCTTCGCATCAACTTCAGTAACCTCCCCCTTAACCTTGGCATAATAAGTTTTTGGAATATGCTTTTTAGGAGATAATAGTTGATGAGCTAGTTTGCCATCATTAGTCAATATCAGCAGTCCCTCAGTATCCTTATCTAGCCTTCCCACAGGAAAAGGCTGAAAGGCTTGAAAGTCAGGGTTAATGAGATCTATCACTGTATCTTCTCGTTGATCTTCTGTAGCTGAAATGACTCCTGTTGGCTTATTGAGCATCAGATAAATAAATTCCCGATATTGAACCTGTTTACCCCCCACAATTATTTCATCTATTTCGGGATTTACATGTTCACTAGAATCGGTGATTACTTTGTTATTGACCAGAATACCTCCTTCTTTAGCCAGCTTTTTTATCTCTTTTCTGCTGCCAAAGCCTAAATGCACCAATACCTTGTCTAATCGTTGTTTCTTCACTATGAACCCTCCTAAAACCTTAGCTCATCATTCGCCAGCCTTTAAAATAATGATTCTTTAACAAACCGCCTTGACCTTTAGCCCAGCCTAGTGGAAAACCGGCTACACATACAGCCACCCAGCCTTGAAATCCTTCAGGATTTTCAATAGTTTCTCCTTTAAGATACCTGATAACTTCCTGGCTATTAGTAGGCAGGTCTAAGACCTGCTGCAGGTCACTCTTAGTTAATCCCATCACTAAGGCCTGACTAGGCTCAAATCTTCCTTTCTTGGCCTCACCTAAATACCATCCTGCTCTAATAACCTTTAACCCCATTAAATCAGGCAACCCACTAGGCTGATAATATATATAACTTTTCACCTGTACCAAACCTTTTGGTAGAGGTTTCTTAATATATTTAGTCCAAAAATCTGTTATTTCATATCTCGCTTCTTTTGTTATATCTTTTTTAAAAGTTGAATTATATGTAATCGGGCCATAAATTTCCTTTTGACTATGGCAGCTATTTTGCTTTTGAATCAGGGCTAAAAAGTGTCCTTCTCCCTTTATTAGATGGGGCCAAAAACGAGCAGTAAGGGCTAAATCCTGCCTGCCATTAGCCCATTCTGGCCTACCGCTAGCCATACCTCCCTTTTTTTCAATAGGCACTAGTTCATATCCAGCATTATTATCTAAGAATTTATTGATTCTGGATTCATTTTCCTCAGGACTAAAGGTACATGTTGAATACAAGAGTTGTCCTCCTGGCTTAAGCATTGATGCTGCTACCTGCAAGATATTTTCCTGCATAGTGACACAGACCTCTACTGTATAATCCTCCCAGCTTTTGATAGCGCTGGAGTCTTTCCTAAACATTCCTTCACCAGAGCAGGGGGCATCAATAATAATTTTGTCAAAATAACCTGGAAATACTTTTGCCAAATTCTCTGGTGTCTCATTGATGGCAACAAAATTAGTAGCACCACAAAGCTCCAGGTTTTTGACCAATGGCTTTGTTCGCTCAGCGTTAATATCATTTACTACCAGCAGGCCTTGTCCTTTGATGCTAGCTGCTAATTGTGTTGCTTTACCCCCAGGAGCTGCACACAAATCCAGCACTCTTTCACCCGGTTTAGCCTCTAAAAAAGCTGCAGGAGCCATGGCGCTTGGCTCCTGTAAATAATACAATCCCGCATGATAATATGGATGTTTTGAGGGCCTTTCGCTCTCCTGATAGTAGAATCCCTCCTGCACCCAGGGAACTGGCTCAAGCTGAAATGGATTGAGCTCCATAAACTTTTCCACTGGTATTTTTAAGGTGTTGATCCGGAGCCCCAAATAGCTTGGCTGGCTATAACTGGCGATAAAGTTTTGGTATTCATCCTGTAGTAGATTTTTCATCCGGGAAGTAAATCTATTTGGTAATAGCATTATAATCTCCTTTTGTCTCTAAATATAAAAAAGTATGGGGAAAAGAATATTCACTTTCTCTACCAGCTCGGCCTATCAAAATAGCGATAATCATAAATGCAACTCCTAGCAGTGGCTCGGACTTGATCAACGGAGAAAGAGGGTAATTGGTAGTTCCATGAATAAAAGCAGTGAACCAAAGATTCCCCGAAGCGGCATAAACACTAGCAAAGATAATGGCAGAAATTAGAGGTATTGTTATATCTCTTATTAAAACAGACAATTGCTGTCCCATCCATAAACCTAAAGGTACATGCCATAGGGAAAAAATAATTGCACTGATAATCCAAGCAGACCAAACCTGTTTCGGATGCCTAATATAAATTATTTTAACTAATATTAGGAAAATATATCCCCTAAAAAGTAATTCTTCACTGAAACCGGTTAAAAACCATTCTTCCAGCCAATACAACAAACTAAAGCTAGTTATATATACTTGTTCAACACCTGTAGTAACTACCGCGGCTACACCAAATGCAACATATGTTCCAATAGTTAAGCAAAACCCTCTAATAAAGTGCACTGGGGTAGCCCCAAATTGGCTTGGCGCTACGCCTTCCAAGCGCAAAGCAGCTAGGGCTAAGATCAAGAAGCTAACTTGGGCTAAAGCAAGGGTAAAGTGATTATATCCCAAATACTGATAAGCTAATGGTACCGCGAAACTAATTAGTGCAAAGGCTAATCCTGAAACTATAAGCAAATTTTTCACTGTGCTTTGCAAGCTATATTCCTCCTTATTTACTAAAGCTTAAAATAAATAAAACATTAGCTAGCGATAGTAATTATTCCTTCTTTTCATGATTGATAATTTAAGCTTTAGAATACGGCTTTAATAGCCTTATATGCCTTCACAAAGTCCTGCGGTAATTCGGCTTCAAAAGTCAATTCTACCTTACTCCTTGGATGACTGAATTTCATCCAGTCAGCATGCAGCGCCTGTCTTTTTAAATAATAGCTAGCTCCACCATAAAGGTCATCTCCAACTAGAGGATGTCCGATGCTAGCCATGTGAATACGAATTTGATGAGTTCTGCCTGTTTCTAGCTGCAGCTTTACCAAAGTATAGTTATTTATACGCTCAAGAACTCTATAGTTTGTAACAGCCTCCTGCCCCTCAAGATGAGTTTCTCGTTTAGTTGTCTTCCCGTCAATTTTTCGGATAGGAGTCCTAATAGTATCTTCATCTAAGGGCAATTCTCCGTGGACTAGCGCTAAGTAGGTACGAGTAAAAGCTTTTTTCTGTTGCTGCAGATATAGCTGTTGCTTGCCAAAGCTATTTTTACATACTAATATTAGACCGGAAGTACCTCGATCTAGTCTATTGACTGCATGGAAGCCCGCCTTCTCACTCTTTTGTTGATAATAATGCATCAGCCCATTTGCCATAGTGCCTTGAGGATAGCCTTTAGTAGGATGTACACAAATATAAGGCGGTTTATCTACTACAATCAAATCCTGATCCTCAAAGATAATCTTTAATGGAATTGGCTCCGGTGTAAGATAATCACTAATAGCTTCCTGGGGATAAACAATAGTAACATGATCACCGCTTTTTAGAACTCTTCTAACTGTGACCTCCTCATCATTACAAAGAATCAACCCGTTGTTTTTTAAATTACATAGCCCTTTATGGGAAATTTTTTGTGTTTTCCGCAAAAAATCTCTTAATAGCATCCCATCGTGCTTCGTTTTCACTTCAAAGGAAACATGATTCTCACCAGATTGCATATAAATATCCCTCCTGCTATATAAAAAGACTAGCTAATTAGCTAGTCCGCTGCATAAAGTTTTCCACCGATTAGTTGTCCTGCTATAGCTGATATTACCAAAATTGGTATAATGAAGCTGTTTATGCCAGCCCAGGTGCGAATACCATAAATCACTGGTACAGCTAAGTGTATTGCTAGAAACCATG
>JAWSUQ010000095.1:5462-8887 GCA_033549265.1 Bacillota bacterium | reverse complement strand
GAGGTATCCTCTACTGCTCCAGTGATACCGCGCATCATGCCGAAAAATGGTTTGCCAGGCTCGAACGCCAACCCATGAACCCCGCGCATAAAGCTATAGCCAAGACCTGCAGGAGCATCTAATGGACGATTCTTACGGTTTGCATAAACCTCTTTATTCAAGCCGGTTTCTTCATCTTTTTCGAAGACATAGAATCCGTCTGGCATTGGGTAATCAAATTCATGGACCAGGTCATGCCAGTTAGCGCTAAGCTCCTCGCCTTTTTCCATAATATATTCAACTTGCTCGTATTTAATATTGTGGCCGCCTATGTGAACGCCATCAAAGCCCATTCCCTTCATTATGGCGAACATTTTAGCTGCTCTTAACATTCTAGCGCCTACACCTTTATCCTCTGCCTGCCGCTCATTATCCAGCTCAGCTAACAGCTTATTGGTAACTACGCAACCAGGAAGTCTGTTTTGATTCATTACATTAGCCGCGCCATATGGCAAAATATAGATATTACCTACTAATGGTACATTTAGGTTGTTTAGTTTCATAAATGTCATTACTTCGTGGAACTTTCTCATGTCATAGCCTAACTGAGTTACGATAAACTGAGCCCCTGCATCTACCTTCTTCTTAAGCTTGTAATACTGAGCCATTTGTTCAGCTTCAGTAGCTTTGAAAGGTGAAATTGCAGCTCCTGCATAAAAATCACTAGGCTGATGATAAACTGGACCCTTCATCCCTTGAACTTCAAGTCCTTTATTCATATTGGCAATTAACTCTACAGCATGAACAGGGTCAAGGTCAAACACTGGCTTTGGTCTTCCTTGGAATCCACTGACAACATAGTCTCCAGTCATTACCAACAAATTTCTAACCTCAGCTCTATCTAATGCATATAGCTGACTTTCCATCTGATTTCGATTTTTGTCCTTACAGGTAAAGTGTACTAATGGCTCAATTCCAAGCTTAATAATCTCTAAGCCTAGGTAGTCCGCTAATAACGCTGGGTTACCTCCAGGATTATCTGTGATAGTTAAAGCATGGATTTTACCACCTTTAGCTGCTTGTTCTGCTGCTAATAAGGCACCTTCTTGAGCTTTTTCCCTGGCTCCCCTTCCAGGTACTAGTTCCCACGTTACTGACAAGGTATTCTTGTCCAGCAGTGACTCCTTAAAACGGTTTTCCATCTCTTACTCCCCCTAATGTTAAAGTCCAAATTCTTAAAAAAATATAATTGCAGTACTCTTAATAAAACATTAAAAACATATATTCATTATTAAATTTTTATACAATTCAATATCGTTCTACTATTCCGTATAATTATACTTTAGCCAGAATAGGTTGTCAACGGAGAATACTGCCCTTAAACGGTAATATCTTAAGTTAAATGGTATTAAATTAAGATTGAGGAGAGATAAATATCTCTCCTCATTATAGCACACAAGCAAATAATATGTTAATTATTTAGACAAGGTTGTGGCATTAGTATTGCCACTAACGTTTCCAGCCTTAACTTCCCCAACATAAACATTACCAGCGAACTCTTGCCGTAATGCCTTTACTAGCGCATAGGACATTGCAAACATTACAATCATAAAAGGAAAGGCTGAGGCAATTGAAGCAGTTTGTAAAGCTCCTAAACCGCCAATATAAAGTAGTACAGCAGCAATAGCACCATTTACTGTGCCCCAGAAAATTCTCAGTGGAACGATTGGCTCCAAATCTCCTTTGGAGGTTAACATACCTAATACATAAGTAGCTGAATCTGCTGAGGTAATAAAGAAGGTAGCAATCATAATAGTTGCTAATGTTGACATGATTGCTGGAATTGGATAGTGGCTTAGCGTTACAAACAGAGCAGTAGCAGCATTTGCAGTTGCTGAATCAGCTATTCCGCCAGCTCCAAACAGCTCTACCCAGAAGGCAGCTCCACCAAAAGCCGATAGCCAGAAAAAGCTCATTAGCACTGGAGCAAATAATACTCCTAATAAAAACTCTCTAATAGTTCTGCCTTTGGAGATTCTGGCAATAAAGCCGCCTACGAATGGTGCCCAAGCAATCCACCATGCCCAGTAGAATACGGTCCACCAACCAAGCCAGCCAGTCTGATTAACGGTATCAGCCCAGAAGCTCATGTGAATAATATTTTGAAAATACACTCCGATTGACTCTGTGAAGAAGTTAAAAATAAATCTAGTGGGACCAAGAATTGTAAAGAATAATATAAACAGTATTGCTAAAGTAATGTTTATATTACTTAAATACTTAATTCCCCGGTGGATACCTGTTACCGTTGATATAGTAAATAACACAGTAATAATAGCGATGACCACTAAGGTTGTGGCAATACCATCGGATATACCGTAGACATGGCTTAACCCTTGAGTTATTTGACTTGCACCAAGACCTAAGGAAGTAGCTACTCCAAACAATGTTGCAAAAACTGCTAAAATATCAACAGACTTCGCAATTGGTCCTTTTAGACCTTCTTCACCTAAAATAGGATATAATGTCGAGCTCACTAATGCAGGCAAGCCCTTTCTAAACTGAAAGTATGCCAAGGCTAAGCCCACTACAACGAAGATAGCCCAAGGATGAAGACCCCAATGAAAGAAGGTGGTCCTTGAGGCAATCATTACAGTATCAATTGCTCCACCCTCAAAGCCCATAGGCGGATCAACATAATGCCACATTGGCTCAGCGATACTCCAAAATACTAACCCAATTCCCATTCCAGCACTAAATAACATAGCGAACCAGGTAGTGGTGCTAAATTCAGGTTTATCATCGTCCTTACCTAGTTTGATATCACCATATTTGCTAAAAGCTATAACAATAACAAAAACTAAGAAGAATGTGGCTCCTAATAAATATGACCAGCCAAAATTAGACAATAGAAAACCATTAATTGCATTTACTGCATTGCTCATAGATTCACTGGCTACCCAGCCCCATAGAATAAAGGCCAATGCGATTACAGCTGAAATGTAAAATACAGGCGGGTCAATAATGCTGCTTATTTTTTTACTCATTTACATCCCTCTTTCTATATTTTTTTGAGAAGAAAAAACAAATCTCTACACTCCCAACGAAGAGGGTCAAAAACATAGTTTATAACTTTTTTAAAATAACTTACAAGGACTTTTATAGAGTTTATTAGCACGAATATTGCGAAATCTACGCTTATCAAATATGTTGAGGGTAGAAATCCTTAACCTATTCTGCCTACTCTGTTATGCAAAGCTCTGACCCCTTACCATTCTCCCCATTTTACGACCACCTTGGTTTACCTGTTGCAGTAATTTTAATTTTACTTTCTACAAAAAGCGAGTTGTCAATATCATCACTGAAATGTGAGAAATGACTATAGATATCTTTGTGCTGTAAATCTATTTTGCATTGCCCCATCCCGGATTTATCTGCTTGTTCAG
>JAWSUQ010000095.1:0-5452 GCA_033549265.1 Bacillota bacterium | reverse complement strand
CAATGGCCTGTGGCCTCGTCAAGGTCTCTAAACCATTTTCTGCCCCAAGGGGTATATGCTAAATAGCCCCCCTCTGGGCTTGGCTGAACTAATAGCTCTAGCTTTTCAATGACGTTTCCGGTGGCTGCTCCTATAGCGTTAGCTACCTCAGCATGCTTTGGAATGATCAGCTCTGCACCGATTTTTGCTGAGATACTGGGATAGTATGCTGCTACAGGGGCGCCGATGGCTACTAAAGGATAAGAAGCGCTAGGAGTAATATTGAAGATTTTACTCTTATTATTGCCCAGCATCCGTTCAAGGAAGGTGCGACAATTGGAGCAATCGTCAAATATAACGCTTCCTGCTTCTTCCGAAAGTACCTTTTCTAAAATAGTTACAGCTACTTTCAGCGACATTTGTTCATGAACCGCTTCACAAAAGGAGTTAACATCTTGCCCGGCTTTCTGGGCCTGAATAATTACTGCTTTTTCTGCAGCCTCCCTATTCCATAAATCCAACTGCTTGCTATAATGCAGCAAATCGGTAGGAGTTAAGGATGAGCGATGCACTAACCCAATCTCCACTAATCTTTCCCATGGTAAGATATTTGGATCTTTCCCCAGCATTTGCCCTAAGGCATATAATGTATGGGGCTTGTGCTTGATTATCTCCAGCAGTTCCTTTTCATGGGAAGATAAGCCGAGATGAATAGGTTCTTTTACATAAACTAGCACATCAGGAGCTTGGGCAAACAGCGGATAATAATTAGCCCTAGCAATTTCCTCCAATTCCTGGATAATATGCGGATAAGCATGGGTTACCCATGCCAGAGGAAATACTTTTTGGGGGCCAACTGATACCTTGCCCTCTTTGTTTACTTGAATATAGCTGTCACCACCGATACCAACAGTAGAGATACTGGCAGCGTTTACTCTAGTAAGCCAGCCACCTACCAGAGCTCCCTCTGGATTAACCGAGGGGACACCGTTTGATACTACTGCAATATCTGTAGTGGTCCCTCCCATATCAGCTATAATTACATTTGGCATGTTAGTTAGATAATGAGCACCTACTATACTGGCGGCTGGGCCAGATAGTAAGGTTTCAATTGGTCTATCTTTGGCTACTGTTTCGCTGATTAAGCTGCCGTCTCCCTTAACAATCATTAAAGGAGCATTAATGGACTTCTCCTCCATAGTTTTTTTCACTGCACTGAGCAGATCTGCTATGATAGGTAACAGCCTGGCATTTAGCGTAGCAGTCACAGTTCTTTCGTAAAACCCAAGGGTGGTAGTAAGCTCATGAGCACAAACAACTTGATAGCCTGTCAGCTCTCTAATAAGTTCTTTTACTGCTAGCTCATGTTGGGGATTTCTAATGCTAAGGTAGCCAGAAACAGCAAAAGCATCTACTTTTGGCTTTAGCTCTAGAATAGCCTTTTTTATCTCATCTATATCTAGCTGTTGTTTTTCCTTACCTTTAATATTGTGGCCGCCTTTTACGGTTATCACATTTCGCGTAGGAAGTTTTTTTAATGGATCAGAGCCTATTAGGATTAGCCCGACCTCACAGCCTTGTCCTTCTACAATAGCATTAGTAGCTAAAGTAGTTGATAAAGAAACTAATTTTATATCTGATAGGTTAATCTCTGTTAACCCATCAATACATTCAGTTATTCCAATAGACAAATTTTGCCTTGTAGTTAGAGCTTTAGCCTTTGTAAGTATTTCTTTGGTGTTTATATCAATTATTACGCCGTCTGTAAATGTTCCTCCTGTATCTATTCCTAATGCTATACTCATATTTTTTCCCCCCTGAAACTTAAGCTTTGTTTATGGAAGAGGAAGCCTAGCAACAAGCTAGATCCCCCTCCACACAAGAAAGCTATTCGCTATAGTTTCAGCTAATTCCTTTTAGGGTTCCCTCTGCTCTTTCTACAATTTCCCTAATTTTCTTTTGTACGTCTTTAGGTAGAGGCTCTGGTTCATAGTTTTCAATAATATCGATTACTTTTTCATTAGCTCGTTGGAATAAGGTTTTGCTGCCGCCTTCAATCCATGTTTCATAGCGTTGACGATCCATCAAGGAAGCAAAGTATGTTTCCTTTTTGAACCAATCCATAGTGTGTTCATGAGCTAAGAAGTGGCCACCAGGACCTACCTGATTTATTACTTCAACCGCTAGAGTCTCATCGTTAACAAGCACTCCTTTAGCCATTCTCCTTACCATACCTATAATATCATCACAGATAGCCAGATTTTCTAAGGATGCTGTAGAACCATATTCAATATATCCTACATCGTGGTTTAGATTAGGGCCAGAAAGCTGAGTCATTAGGATAGAAATTGCTGTTTCTATACCAGCTTGTTCATCCACAATTTTTGAATCACTGCAGCCAGCTGTACCAAACATGGGCAGACGCAGATAATGAGCCATATCCGCTAAAGCAGACATTAATAGATCAAATTCAGGTGAACCGTAAGCAAAGAGTGTAGTGTTCATATCCATGATGGTGAAAACGCCACCCATGATAAATGGAGCTCCTGCAGTTGTTTGCTGATGCAATACTAATCCACTTAAGCTCTCTGCTAAACCGTTAGCCAATACTCCAGCCATTGTAGCAGGCACTGTTCCACCAGCCATTACGCATGGAGTATATACTACTGGCAACTGCTTTTTAGCAGCCAGCATTAGCTTAGTAGCAGCTTCCCAGGAGTGCTGTAGTGGTGAAATAGGCTCAGCATAAAGAGTCATAATTGGATTTTTACGCAGTTCCTCGGCACCGCCTGCTACTACCTCGCACATTTCAATAATATCAGCAAAACCATGTACATCAGTGGCTGTAGTAACAATAGGCTTTGAAGTGTTTAGGATCTGTGCTTCAAACTGATGACGATCATAGATAAGCTGAGGTACATCTTGGACAATACCAAAAGACATAACAAAGTCTAGGTTAGGTAATGCATCAATTACCTTGCAGGAGTTTGCTACACTCTGCTTTGAAGACTTACGTCTTTCTCCAGTATATGGGTCAATATAAAAAGGCGTATCTGAACCTGTACCGAAATAAGCGTTGTAGCCTTCTAAATGCATTGTTCTTTCACCACTTCTGCTATTGCATAGGGTTACTCGATGAGGAACTGTTTGTAATGCTCTTTCCACTAAATGAGATGGCACCCGCACTCTTATGCCGTCTACATAACAGCCAGCTTTTTTCATTATAGCTAAAGCTTCATCATCATGAAACGTTACACCTGTTCTCTCTAGTACTTCTAAGGCAGCTGAAAATATTTTGTCACACTGACTTTTTGATAGTACTTGTAGCCTTAATGAGCTGTTAGCAGTAATATTACTTTTCATATTACCTCTCCTTTCCTATTTGCCAATTAGTTTTTCAGCCAGCTCAGTAGCAGAAGCTGCGTCTGGTGCAAATCCATCTGCTCCGATTTCGCTGGCAAAGTCAGCTGTAACAGGAGCACCACCAATAATTATCTTAACTGAATCTCTTAATCCCTCTTCTTTAAGGACTTCAATAGTATCCTTCATTGCTAGCATAGTAGTTGTTAATAGAGCTGACATTCCAACCACCTGAGGCTGATGCTCTCTCACTGCATCGGCGAATTTCTCTGGTGATACGTCTACTCCTAAGTTAATAACTTGGAAGCCGCTGCTTTCCATCATCATACCTACTAAATTTTTACCGATATCATGCAAATCTCCCTTAACTGTGCCGATTACTACCTTTCCAGATGTGGGAACATCACCCTCTGCTATCAATGGTTTAACGATATCTACACCAGCCGCCATAGCCTTTGCTGCCATAAGCACCTCAGGCACATACATATCTCCAGCCTTAAATCTTTGACCAACTATGTTCATCCCAGCTATCAGACCTTTGTTAATTATCTCAATTGGATCTGCGCCAGTTTCCAACAAGGATTTTGTACCTTCACTTACTTGATTTACGTTCCCTGCTATTACAGCACTATTTAAACTTTCAAAGTTTGCCATTCAATTTAACCCCCTAACCTATTTTCTTTCCTTTTTTAGCTTCTCTTTCTTCTGCTTTAGCAACTATTTGGGCAATTTTCTCAACCACTTCTGCACTTAATTGTTTTGGTTGATGCTCCTTAATAATAGTTTGAGTTTTAGCCTTAATGCGATCACCCATGCTTAAAGCACCTTTCATTTTCCACTCATCATATCGGGTCCGATCGATTAATGTAGGGAACCAAGTTTCTTTCTTAAAGTTTTCGATAGTATGTCTTTCTCCTAAAAAGTGGCCGCCAGGACCTACATTGTCAATGACATCTAAAGCTAAAGTTTCGTCATTTACTTCTATCCCACGCATAATTCGCTTTACCATGCCAAGAATCTCATTACCTAAAACTACCTGATAAAGTGAACCTGTAGCTCCATACTCGGTATAGCCAACATCGTGGACTAAGTTAGCACCCATCTGAGCAGCAGTTAAAAGAGATAGGGATGCTTCAATGGCAGCCTGACCATCTAAAGTTTTAGAATCAGTACATCCTGCTGTTCCAAAAACTGGTATCTTCATATATTGTCCTAAGTTAGCCATAGCACCCTGTAACAGGTTGAACTCTGGAGAGCCATAGCTTAAAATAGTACTCTTCATATCCATAACAGCAATAACCCCACCTAAAATAAAAGGTGTGCCTTTTCTAATAAGCTGAGCAGCTACTAAGCCCACAAAGCTTTCAGATAAAGCTTGGACTAAAGTTCCAGCCATAGTTGCCGGTGAAGTTGCTCCAGCCATTACACAAGGGGTGTAAATTAATGGCAGTCCTTTTTCAGCAACCCACATTGCCTTCCCAATTCCCTCATTGGAATGTAGTCCTGGAGGACTTGACTCAGAATATAGCGCAACAAATGGAGCTTGCTGCAGTTTTTCTAAGCTACCAGCAATTTCTATACACATATCTACTATATCTTGGTATTGCTCAATATCAAATCCCCAATGCACAATTGGCTTAGAGGTATTTAGCAGCATTGCTTCAAAAGCATGTACATCGGCTAAATTTGGAGTAACATCACTTGCAGTACCAAGGTCCATTACATAATCGATATTTGGCAACGCATCACAAACCTTAGCTACATTAACCTTATCTTCTTTTAGGGGTTTTCTTCTTTCCCCAGTAAAAGGATCTATAAAATATGTGTTAGTAGGGCCAGGGCCATAATAGCTATTTGTGCCCTCTAAAAACATTGTTCTGTTACCGTCTCTATCAGCCAGCACTACTCGTGATGGTGCTGTGCGAATTGCCCACTCTACTAACCCCGATGGGAATTTGACTCTATTGCCATCAACCCAGCAGTTATTGTCAGCAAACAGCTTTAAAGCATCGTCATGAAAAACGTCTACCCCAGTTCTTTCTAGCACTTCAATTGCTGCTGACACAATTTGCTTGCACTGATCTTCAGATAGCGTGCTTGCATGCACCGTTTG
>JAWSUQ010000094.1:0-8937 GCA_033549265.1 Bacillota bacterium | reverse complement strand
AAAGCCTGAGCCACTAAAGGAAGCTTTATTAAAAATGGCTGGTAAATCTATTGAATTGATTGATATGGAAGTACAAACGGGGAATCACCCCAGAATAGGTGCACAAGACACTATCCCGATTTTTCCGTTAAAGAATATTTCTTTAGATGAGTGTAGAGAACTAGCTGAGGAAATTGGCAAAGAAATATATAATAGATATGAGGTTCCAGTTTTTTTTGCTGGTGAAAACGCTAGAACGCCTGAAAGAAAAGCGCTAGATTTTATCAGAAAAGGGCAGTATGAGGGATTAAAGCTTGTGGCCCATACTCCGGAACGAGCACCGGATATTGGCCCCGCTGCACTACACCCATCTGCAGGAGCAGTTATTGTTAGTGCAGGGCAGACTCCATTGGTTGCATTTAATGTTATTTTGGGAACTAGCGACCTACAAGTTGCAAAATCAATAGCGAAAATAGTAAGAGGTCCTAGTGGTGGTTTTACTACTGTAAGAGCGGTAGGCATTAAGTTCGAAGAACGTAACCAAGTAGTAGTTTCAATGAATATGTTTGACTATGCTAATACTCCTTTATACCGTACTTTTGAGCTCATAAAGCTGGAGGCCCAGAGGTATGGAGTGCCAGTTGTTGGCAGTGAATTAATTGGTGTCGTGCCGTTAGAGGCAATAGTTAATTCATTAGAATATTTCTTGAAGCTAGAGAATTTTGATAGAAATCAAATTTTAGAAAACAATCTACTAGGACTATAATAAAGAACTTGTAATAGGCAAATATAACTTTCAGAGGTGATCTTATGTTAGTGGCAAAAACGGTTACAGGCTTTGCCGAGGAACTGGCATCTAGTTCTCCTGCTCCTGGTGGCGGCAGTGTTGCTGCCTTATCAGGTGCTTTAGGGGCAAGCCTAAGCTCAATGGTATGTAACCTGACTATTGGTAAGGCCAAGTATGAAGCGGCATGGTCAGAGCTAGAGCCGGTTAAAGAAAAGGCAGATAAACTGCAGCAGAGATTGTTAGAGCTAATCGATATTGATACTGAATCCTTTAATAAGGTTATGGCAGCATTTAAACTGCCAAAAGAATCGGAAGCGGAAAAAAAGGCTCGTAGTGAAGCTATTCAAGCAGCTACCATCGGGGCTGCAGAAGTACCATTAGAAGTTGCAAAAGCCTGTCTAGAGGTACTAGAGTTAACACCAGCTCTTGCTGAGAAAGGTAATGAAAATGCTATGAGTGATATTGGTGTAGCAGCTCAGCAAGCAGAAGCCGGGATTCAAGGAGCAGTTTTAAATGTTAAAATTAATTTAGGTTCTATTAAAGATCAAGCTTTTTGTCAAGAGGCTGAAGAAAAGGTAGCTCAATATTTAGCTCAAGGGAAAAAAATTAAGGAACAGGTAATGGAATTAGTGAATAGTAAAATATAGTATTATGGCTTCGCTTGTAAAATGAGTGAAGCCCCCTTCTAATTATTCTAGGAGAGGAGTGAAGAGATGGAAAAGTATGATGTTGTTGTTATTGGTGGCGGTCCTGGAGGATATGTGGCTGCAATTAAAGCTGCTCATCTTGGTGCTAAGGTAGCTTTAATTGAGAAAGAGAAGCTGGGGGGCACCTGTCTAAATTGGGGCTGCATCCCTACAAAAGCTTTGGTAAAAAGCGCGTCCTTGTGGCGAGAAATTCAACATGCTGAAGAATACGGCTTTCAAGTTAATGAAGCTATTGTAAACTATTCAAAGGTTATAGAGCGAAAGGATCAAGTAGTTGCCACCTTAGTAGCAGGTATTGAAGGTTTGATGAAAAAAAATAAGATAACCGTTATATCGGGAATAGCCAAGCTGGCTCAGCTTGGTAAAATAGCTATTGATAAGCAGGATGGTGTTACTGAAGAAATTCTAGCGGAAAAAATTATTATTGCTACAGGCTCTGCACCTGCTCGATTGCCTATACCTGGCTTAGATAACCCGGAAGTTCTGAATAGTGACTCTGCGTTGGCCTTGACAAGAATTCCGGAGAGCCTTCTAGTTATTGGGGGAGGCGTCATTGGGATGGAATTTGCTAGCATATTCAGTGCCTTTGGTACCAAAGTAACGGTTGTTGAGATGATGCCAGCAATTCTTCCGATGGTAGATGATGAATTAATAAGGCGTTTTCGACCTATGCTTAAAAAAGAGGGAATTGATATCTTAACTTCTGCTAAGGTAAAGGAAGTTAAAAAAGAAAGCAATAGTTTTAAAACAGTGATTGAGACGGCTAAGGGAGATGTAGAGGTTATTACAAATGATGTGCTAGTAGCAGCAGGTAGAGTTCCGGTCACTGTTGGTATTGAGGTAGAAGGTTTAGGACTGGAAATGGAAGGGCGGGCAATTAAGGTCAACGAAAAAATGGAAACTAATCTTCCTGACGTCTATGCTATCGGTGATGTAGTTGGTGGAGCTATGCTGGCTCATGTTGCTTCTTTTGAAGGTATTGTAGCTGCTGAAAATGCCATGGGTCATAGTAGTAACATGGATTATAGAGTGGTACCAAGCTGCATATTCTGCCATCCAGAAATAGCCAGTGTTGGAGTTACAGAATCGGAGGCTAAGGAGCAAGGTATTGACTTTGTGGTAAGCAAATTTCCCTTTACCGCAAACGGGAAAGCGCTAGCTATTGGTGAAGCTGCAGGGACTGTGAAGCTAATTGCGGAAAAAGCTACAGGTATAATTATAGGTGGTCATATCATGGGCCCTCATGCCACAGACTTGATTGCTGAGGTGGGGTTAGCAATTAAAGCTAGGCTTACAGGACACCAGGTAGCGGAAACTATTCATGCTCACCCTACGTTGGCGGAAACGGTTATGGAAGCTGCCCATGGATTAGTCGACAAACCATTGCATCTTGCTTAGGATTAAAATAATTAAAAAAAATTTTAAAAATCTGATTACTTATTGCAGGATTTTAAAAATTATTGTATAATTAAAATTAATAAATGAATAATGCTTTTCCTCTCGTATAAGCTCATATAATATGGTTTGAGCGTTTCGACCAGGCAACCGTAAATTGCCCCAGGCTATGAGAGGGTATAAATGACTTACTAATTTATACCTTCTCACAGTCTGGGGCAATAATTTTTTTGGCTCGTTATATGATTTTACATATAACGCTGGTCAGTAGGAAATATTACTACTGATTAGCCTTGAGCCAAAGCATTATTTCTAAATTTATAATAAAAAGGAGGAGAAAAATGAAAGTAAATTTATTAATTAAAAATGGAAAAATCCCTCAGGGGGACAGAATGGTTGATGCATCTATTCTGGTAAATGATGGGACAATAATTGGCTTTGCTCAAGGCGAAGTAGATGCAGAAAATGTGATTGATGCAAAGGGTAATCTTATATTACCTGGCTGTATTGATAGTCATACCCATTTTAATGATCCAGGCTTTACGCACAGAGAAACCTTTGCTACAGGTACTCAATCAGCTGCAGCAGGTGGAGTTACGATGATAGTAGATATGCCGTGCTGCAGTGTGCCTTCAGTGCGAAGCGTAGACCAATTAAAGCAAAAGCTGGCTGCTATTGAAGATAAGGCTTATGTTGATTATGGCATGTGGGGTGGAGCTACAGGAGAAGATGTAAGAAATAAAGACTTGCACCATATTCAAGAGCAGGCAGATTACGGTGTGCTAGCATTTAAAGTATATATGACTCCGTCAGTTCCCACATATCCAAGAGTGACAGACCCAGAAATGCTAGAAATTTTCTACGAGGTAGCTAAGACTGGTCTACCAGTAGGAATTCATGCTGAAAACTTTGCAATTTGTGATTTTTATGTAAATAAGCTTAGAGAAGAAGGACGCATGGACTCACCAGCTTGGGCAGAGGCTAGATCAATCTTAGCAGAAAAGGTTGCCATAGAGCTAGGAATTTCCTTTGCTGAGGAAACGGGAGCAAGACTGCATATTGTCCATATGAGTACGGGAGTTGGTGCTGAGTTAGTAGGAGAGGCTAAAAAGAAAGGTCTACCTATTACTTCAGAAACTTGTCCCCATTACTTAACAATAAATGCGGTGGATGCCATGACTGAATTTGGCTCATTTGCTAAAATTGCGCCTCCTTTAAGAAGAAAAGAGGATAACGAAGTGCACTGGAAGGCGCTTGCTGATGGTAGAATCGATTTTGTGGCGACAGATCATGCTCCATATGAGATTCCTACAGAAAAGAGCGCAGAAGGTATGAATATTTGGACTAGCTTCCCAGGAATTCCTGGAGTAGAAACTATGGTTCCTATTCTTATCAGTGAAGGGTTTAATAAAGGAAGGTTATCTCTGTCAAAACTAGTAGATGTATTAAGTAAAAATGCTGCTATCCACTATGGCTTGTATCCTAAGAAAGGTGCGCTGGAAATAGGTTCAGATGCGGACTTTACAATAGTTGACTTGAATAAGGAATGGACTATTGACAAAGATCAAATGCATACCATGGCTAAATATACTCCGCATCAAGGTATGAAACTTAAGGGTAAGCCAGTAATGACAATTGTTAGAGGAACTGTTGTTTATGATGATGAGCAAGGTATAGTTGGTAAGCCTGGATATGGTAAATTTATTAAGAGACAAACAATTAGCCAGCTAGATAAAACTATAAAATACTAAAACTTAAGGAGGATTTAATTATGGGAAACCATGCGATTGTTATAATTGATATGTTAAATGACTTTGTTGGTGAAAAGGCACCTTTAAGATGTCCAGATGGAGAAAAAATTGTACCAAACCTTCAAGAGTTGATTGAATTTGGTCGTAGTCAAGATCATATTAGAGTGGTACACGTTCAGGAAGCCCATCGCAAAGACGATGCGGACTGGAAGGTAAGACCTGTTCACGCTATTAAAGGTACTTGGGGCTCTGACTTTATTCCTGAGCTTCAGCCAGATGAGGAAAAAGGTGACTATATCGTTCAGAAAAGAAGACATAGCGCCTTTGCCTATACTGATTTAGACTTATATTTAAGAGAAGAAAATGTTGACACTGTCGTAGTGACTGGTGTTTGGACAAATGTTTGTGTAAGAAGTACTGCGTCAGATGCTCTTTACCACACTTATAACGTTATTGCCATTAGTGACTGCTGTGCTTCAGCGGATGAGGATATGCATCAAGGCGGGTTAAGAGACATGGCTATTTTCGGAAAAGTTATGACTTTAGAGGAATATAAGAAGTTTGCGGAGAAGAAACCAATAAACATCTAATAATAGTCAGGCATCAGAGGAAGGGGTAATTGTAAAAACACAATTACCCTCCTTTTACCTGATTGATTCAATTCTAGAATCCTATGTCAGGGGGAGTACGGTGCGAGTAGTTGTAGGAATAACAGGAGCTAGCGGTTCAATTTACGGGGTAAGTACTGTCAGAGTTTTAGCCAGCTTAGGCGTTGAGGTGCATGTAGTAGTTACTGAAACAGGAGAAAAGGTAATTAAATACGAATGTGGTGTTACTAGAAAAGATTTGGAGAAGTACGCCCGGTGGCATGAGATTAACGATATGTTTGCTCCTATTGCCAGTGGCTCTTTCAAATGTGATGCCATGGTAATTGTACCTTGCTCTATGAAAACCGTAGGTAGCTTAGCTACAGGTGTATCTGATAATTTAATGGCTAGAGCAGCTGATGTAATGATGAAGGAACGTAGAAAGCTAATCATAGTGCCTCGTGAATCCCCATTAAGCACTATTCACCTAGAAAATATGCTGAAGCTGTCTCAGGTAGGAGTACATATACTACCTGCTTCTCCAGCTTTCTACCATCTGCCAAAGGATATGTCTCAATTAATTAGCTTTGTTGTAGGAAAAATTGTTGACTCTTTAGGATTAGAGCATGATCTATTTCCCCGCTGGGGAGAGTAAGGAAGGAGTGAAGTTAGATTGACCTTTTCGATGAGAGATTACTTAGCTTTCTTAGAAAGCAGGGGTGAGCTGGTTAGAGTAAAAAAACAGGTTGACCCACAGTTTGAGCTAGGATATTTATTAAAGGAAACTAAAGGCACCAAGCCTTTCTATTTTGAAAATGTTAGCGGCTATCAAATGCCTGTAGTAGGTGGATTAGCAGGAGACAGAAACAAGTTAGCTGAATGCTTAGGAGTAACTCCTAACGGATTAATTCCTAAAATGATTAAAGCTATTTCAAACCCTATCCCTGCCAGAAGTGTTGCTGCAGGACCTGTGCATGAAAATGTAATAACATCAGGCATTGATATCCCTAAGCTAATGCCTATTCCGACATTTCACCAAAAGGATTCTGCCCCATTTATAACTGCGGGGATATTGATTGTAAAAGATAAAAACTATAACAGATACTTTACCTCTATTAGAAGACTTCAGGTTAATGGAGGGAATAATGTTTCAATTCTAATCGAAAGCCCGGGCCTAAATGAAATGTATCATCAGCTGGAAGCCCAGAATGAACCATTAGAGGTTGCGATTATTCTTGGCATCCACCCAATCATTACACTATCTTCTCAATTAAGCACGCAACAGTTTGGCTTAGATAAGATGGCTTACGCCGGTGGTTTAGCAGGTCAAGCCTTTGATATGGTTAAGTGCAAAACTGTTGATTTAGAGGTACCTGCTGACGCAGAAATAGTCTTAGAGGGCAAAATGATACCCCATAAACGCAAAACTGAAGGGCCCTTTGGTGAGTTAGCGGGATATTATGGACCTGCTACTGAACAGCCATATGTGGAAGTTAGCGCGGTTACTCACCGGAATAATCCAATTTTTCAAGTGGTTTTTCCATCTAGCTTTGAGCATATAGTGCCTAATGGCTTAAATAGAGAGGCAAGCTTATTTTTACATGTTAGGCATTTAGTGCCTTCAGTAAAAGCAGTTCACTTGACTACTGCTGGCGGTTGTCGTTTTCATGCAGTAATAGCAATAGATAAAAAAGAAGAAGGCGATGGGAAAAGTGCTATTTTAGCAGCATTGTCAAGCAACAAGGATGTGAAGCACGTAATTGTAGTGAATGATGATGTTAATATTTTTGATTCTCATGATGTAGAGTGGGCAGTGGCTACGAGAGTTCAGGCTGATGAAGATGTTGTTATAATTCCAGGAGCGAAAGGCAGTGGCTTAGAACCTACTCATGCTCTGAAAGGTGTAACAGCTAAAATGGGCATAGACGCCACTTATCCGCTGAAGCATAAAACTCATTTCGAAAGAACCTTTATTCCAGGTAGCGATACTTGGAAGCTAAGTGATTATTATTAAAAGGAGGATGTAGCTGTTGCGAGCCATAGGAATGGTTGAAACCCGAGGATTACCTCCTGCTATTGAAGCTGCTGATGCAATGGTAAAAGCTGCCAGGGTTAAACTTGTTGATTATCGCAGGGTAGGGTCTGGCTTAATTGCTGTTATAGTCCAGGGTGATGTAGGAGCTGTCACAGCAGCTACCGAAGCAGGGAAAATAGCAGCAGAGGCTGTAGGTGAAGTGATTGCAGTCCATGTA
This sequence comes from Bacillota bacterium, assembly GCA_033549265.1. Taxonomy (GTDB): domain Bacteria; phylum Bacillota; class Desulfitisporia; order Desulfitisporales; family JAWSUQ01; genus JAWSUQ01. The sequence goes on along the minus strand of JAWSUQ010000094.1, from coordinate 1,479 downwards.
ATTCCAAGGCCTCATGAAGAGGTAGAAAAGATGTTGCCAATAGAGGAGATCTCTTTTGAAGAGTAAGGTGGTGAACTAAGTGGCAGATCAAATAGTACAAAAGGTTATTGAGGAAGTTTTACGTCAACAAGGAATTAATAATAAGCAGGAAAATAGTAACAATAAAGAGAATCTATCGTACACAGGGCAACTAAGTCCCAGTGCCAGACCATTAGATAGTGATCGCAATCAGCTTACTAACCAATTAATATCCAATATTATTGGCACAGGTGGTCAAACTAATCAGCATGCCGCTGTAGGTACAAAAACTGAGCCAGCAAAGCCCCAGCTTATTCATCAGCCTATTAAGTCTACTAAAACTAGAGAAGAGCTGGTAGGGTTTGCAGCAGGGGGGACGGTAGGATTTGTCATTCCTAATATTGATCCGGAGATTCGGAAGATGATGCAGTTACCCTGGGAAGACAGATCTATCGGGATAATTAGCTCTAGGGTAGGCTCTGCACCACAGGTTATGGCGGTGGATGATGCAGTGAAGAAAACTAATAGTAAGGTTGTTACGATCCAGTTTGCTAGAGATAGTCAAGGTGGCCCTGGTCATGGTGTCTATATTCTATTAGCAAGCAACGACGTAGCCGATGTTATTAGGGCTGTTGAAATCAGTTTGCAAAGGGTAGACGATTATTTTGCTGATATCTATAGCTTTCCAGTAGGTGAAGTACAAGTGCATTATACAGCTAGAGCGGCTGAAGCTTTGGCAAAAGCTTTTGGTGCCCAACTAAATAGAGCATTTGGCATATTAGTTGGTGCCCCAGCAGGAATTGGTTTGATTATGAGCGATGTGGCAGTCAAAACCGCTGCAGTAGAGGTTACTTACTACAGTGGACCTTCAGTTGAATCTGCCTTTACCAATGAAGTATGGCTGGCATTCACCGGAGATTCAGCAGCTGTCAAAAATGCTCTTGAGGCTGCCAAAGAAGTGGGAATTAAACTGTTAGCTGACTATTCAGGTCAGCTTAGGAGGTGAGCCAATGATTCAAAAGAGTATGTTAGTAGAGCTCATCAAAGAGGTGCTAGCTGAAAATCCAAACTTAGCTTCCAGTAGCTGTGGTAGTAGTCAGGCAAGTACTAGGAAAAGTTACAATGCTATAGAAGTTAATAAACAAAATGGCCAATTTGGTGCTTTAGAGCAGCTAGCAAAGCTAGCAGAGCAGCAAAGGAAAAGTGAAGTAGCCAGATATCTATATTTGGCTATTGAAGCTGATACCTTGCCGGAAAATGTAATGAAAAAGATTAGTTTAGCAAAAATACCTTTTGAAATGACAAAGCAGGAGCTGTTAGATTTAGCACAGCAACTGCAGCATAGCTATCAAGCTCCCTATCATGCAGCAATGGTTTCTGAGCTGCTGCAGAGGTTTACAAGTAAGCACTGTTTAAAAAGAAGCTATCAGTATTAACAAATAACAGCACCTTGGCTGGAGG
>JAWSUQ010000093.1:0-9029 GCA_033549265.1 Bacillota bacterium | reverse complement strand
ACCACATCTATTTCACTTACTTCTGGAATAAAAGGGTCAGATTTCCTTAAAGCCTCTTCTCCAAAATGGGCAGCAAGATCCACTTCTGGCACATCGTTGTCCGGTAACGCAACCCCTCTTCTTCCAGGCTTGCTTAGCTCAAAGATAAATTGCTCTTTCATTTTAATCCCTCCCATGCAGCTACAAATTGGTCAATTTTTTCTTTAGTCTTTACTTCTGTTACGCAGACTAAAGCACTATTTTGCAACTGGGGATAAAAACGCGATAAATCAAGCCCTCCTATTATCTTTTGGGATAATAGGCCCTTGTTAATTTCCTTTATATTTTTATCACCTGTAACTACAAATTCCTTAAAGAATGGCTTAGAGAACTTCCTTGTTAAACCAATCTGCTCCAGCTTATCAAGGGTATAAGTAGCTTTTGCTACACATTGTCTAGCCATTTCCTTAATCCCCTCTTTGCCCAGGGATACCATAGTAATATTAGCAGCTAACGCAGCTAAAGCTTGATTTGAACATATGTTAGAGGTAGCCTTCTCTCTTCTAATGTGTTGTTCTCTAGCCTGCAGCGTCAAAACAAATCCTTCTTTTCCGTTCTTATCAACTGTTTTTCCCACTACTCTACCAGGGATGCGGCGAATTAGCTTCTCCACACATGCAAAATAACCTACGTGAGGTCCTCCAAAGCTTGGAGGATTTCCAAACACCTGAGCATCGCCTACTACAATGTCAGCCCCATACTCAGCTGGTGCCTTCAAAATTGCTAAGGAGATAAGATCAGCTGCCACTACAAAGATGGCTTTATGCTTATGGGCAATTTCTCCTATTGCTTTAGCTTCTTCAATACAGCCAAAAAAGTTAGGCTGCTGGATAAGCACAGCTGCGGTTTTATCGCAAACCGCTGCTTCAAGCTCTGTTAAGTCCACCACTCCGTCAGCATAGTTTACTTCTACGATTTCTAACCCTTGGGCATATCCATAGGTTTTAAGGGTCTCTAGATATTCGGGGTGGATAGTAGACGCCACCACAATCTTATCTCTTCTGGTTTGCCCGCTGGCAAGAGCAGCAGCTTCAGCCAATGCTGTGGCGCCATCATACATAGAAGCATTAGCAACTTCCATTCCCGTTAGCTCACAAATAAGGGATTGAAACTCATAAATTGCCTGTAATGTGCCTTGACTAATTTCTGGCTGGTAAGGAGTATACGCTGTATAAAATTCTGACCTCAACAGCATATGATTTACAAGACTTGGAATAAAATGTTCGTAGGTGCCAGCCCCTAAAAATGAATTATACTCTTCAACGGTTTTGTTTTTACTGCTTAATTCTGTTAGTAGCCGCACAACCTCTAGCTCTGACATTCCGTCAGGAATATCCAATGGTCTATTAAGCTTAACGTTTGCTGGAATATGTGCAAAAAGCTCATCCATAGATTTAAATCCTATTTTTGCCAGCATTTCCTGGCGATCTTTGTCTGTGTTAGGAACGTAGCTGATTCTCGCCATTTTTATGCCTCCTCTTTTAAAAACGCTTCATACTCCTCTGCCGTCATTAGGTCATCGATTTCTGCCGGATTTGACAACTCCACCTCAACCATCCAGCCATCTTCATAAGGAGATTCATTAATAAGTTCTGGAGAATCTAGTAAAGTTTCATTCACCACAACAATTTCACCGCTGACAGGTAGATATGCATCTGACACTGCCTTGACAGATTCAATTACACCAAATGCCCCGCCTAGCTCAAAAGAGTCTCCTTCTTGAGGCAACTCTACAAAAACCACATCACCTAACGCGTTTTGGGCATAATGAGTAACACCTACCCTTACCTTATTCCCCTCTACCTTAACCCACTCATGCTCTTTTGAATACTTTAATTCCTTTGGATACATATTAATTGGCCTCCCTTTTATAAAATGGTGTTTTAATGATTTTAGCTTTTACACCTTTATTCCGAACAATAATATCTATTTCATTGTCAATTCTAGCTTCATCAGCTTTAATTAAAGCTAATCCTATATTTTTTCCTAAAGTAGGGGAAAAGGATCCAGAAGTCACAAAACCAATTTCCACCCCGTCTTTTTCAATAAGATAGTGGCTTCGGGGAATACCTCTTTCAACCATTTCAAAGCCTACAGTTCTTCTTGGAATTCCATTTTGCTTTTGTGCCACTAAAACTTCTTTGCCATTAAAATCTCCCTTGTCCAGTTTAACAAATATGCCAAGACCTGCTTCTAGAGGTGTAATATTCTCACCCAGTTCATTACCATATAAGGGAAGTCTAGCTTCAAAGCGCAATGTATCCCGGGCGCCCAATCCTATGGGCATTACTCCCTCTTTCTTGCCTGCTTCAAGAATAGCGTCCCATACAGCCCTAGCGGCAGCTGGAGCTAAATACAGTTCAAAACCATCTTCACCAGTATAGCCGGTTCTAGATACTAGAGCCTGATGGCCTGCCACTTTACCTTCGGTAAACCAATAGTAATTAATTTCAGATAAAGTAATATCGGTAATTTTTTGGAGTACTTGCTCAGCTAAAGGACCTTGCAGCGCCAATTGGGCTGTTTCTTCAGATATATTTTCTACAGCAACATCGTCCATTTTGTTTTCCAAGATCCACTGAAAATCTTTTTCCGCATTAGATGCATTAACCACCAGCAAATAGTGATCTAGAGCTTTGCGGTAAACCAATAAGTCGTCTACAATTCCTCCGCTTGGAAGACACATCGGAGTATACAGTACTTGGTTGTCAGCTAGCTTACTGGCATCATTAGTTATCAACTTGTTTACTAGCTTTAACGCATTAGGTCCTTTAACATCGATTTCACCCATGTGGGATACATCAAAGAGTCCTGCCTTCGTGCGCACATTATTGTGTTCTTCAATAATCCCTACGTATTGAACTGGTAGTTCCCATCCGCCAAAGTCAATAATTTTGCCTTTGTGCTGAACGTGGGCCTCATATAAAGGAGTTCTTTTCAAATTTGTTTCTGACATTTACAATCACCTCACCCTTTATTTTTTTCTATCGCCCATCTTTTTACTCATTTTTTATTAAGCAGTGCTAAGGCAAAATAAAAAGGACAGAAAAAGACAAGCGTATACTACGCTGCCTCCTCTGTCCCGGATACCTGAGAGATTACTTTGCAGATTACTACTTTTATTAGTAGTAACTAAAGTTACCCCGTTGGTGTTCTCTTTGATAAGAGAAGCTCTCCAGAGGTTGGTCATGTTAACGGTACTTTTGCCTGAGAGTTTCCTTTGTTAGTTAGCAGCTAACAAAGTTGCTCCTTCGGCGCCTAAAATAGGTCTCTCCCGCAAACAATCATCCCGAAACTAATATTTAATTTTCTTAAATACTTATTCTTCATTCTTTAAAGAATTCCTGCAATAGTTTATAGTATTTTTTAAATTTTCTGGCATTAGTACATGTCTTCACAATTGCTTTTTATTTACATATTCAAAACTATAGAAAAGTTTACTGTTTATCTAAAAATATTTAGAAAAAATATTTTATTTTAATATTCTCTTTTCTAATATTTTTGCAGTCGGCGTATTGGCAAGACCACCTTTTGCTGTTTCCTTTAAGGAGCTAGGCAAGGCTTCCCCAACCTCAAGCATGGCGGCTACTACTTCATCTACTGGAATGACACTTTCCACCCCAGATAATGCCATTTCAGCAGCAGTAATAGCATTGACCGCTGCCATTGCATTTCGCTTCACGCAAGGCACCTCAACAAGTCCCGCCACCGGGTCACATACCAATCCTAAAATATTTTTAAGTGATATTGCTGTGGCATGAGCAGCTTGCTTAGGTGAACCTCCTAAAATCTCTACCATGGCTGCTGCAGCCATAGCGGAGGCAGAGCCACACTCAGCCTGGCAGCCCCCTTCAGCTCCAGAAATGGAGGCATTTTTTGCTATAATTAACCCAATGCCAGCAGCAGTCAATAATCCCTCAACTACCTTTTCTTTGGGGATAGCATACTCCTCTTCGACACTAATTAAGCAGGCAGGTAGTACACCACAAGATCCAGCAGTTGGAGCCGCTACAATTTTACCCATTGCAGCATTTACCTCCCCTACGGCCAAGGAACGTGCTACTGCTTTTCCAAGAAGACTCCCTAGGATTGACTTCCCGTTTTTAACCCGATGCATAACTTTTGCTCCATCATGCCCTACTAACCCACTAAATGATTTTGCAGGGTGATTTATACCCTTCCAGGCTGCCTCCTGCATCACCTGATATTGATTTGTCATTTTCTGAAATATTTCTTTTGGACTTTTATCTAGCTGTTTTGCTTGCTTCTCCAGCACTACTTGTCCAATGGTTAGATTTCTTTCCTGGGCAGCATTTACTAGCTCTTCTATGGTTTTAAAAAACATCCAATTATCACCTCCATATTATATGGGCATTACCATAACAGCTGATTCTATAAGAGGTAAAGCACGAATTTTTTCTAATATCTCTTGGGAAACCACCTGATCTGTTTCTATTATCATCATTGCTAAATCTCCCTTTTGCTCTCTTGACACCTTCATTTCCGCTATGTTAACTTCATCTTCCGCTAATAATGCGCTCACCTTGGCAATAGAACCTGGTCTATCCTGATGTGCCACTATTAACGCATGGTAATCACCAGATATATCCACTTTAAATTGATCAATTTTCGAAATTACAATGTTACCTCCCCCCACAGACGCACCCGTGACTGTATTAGTACCACCGTTGACTCCAGTTAATACTAGCTTGGCGGTATTAGGATGGTTATTAGGTCCCAAATTGGTAGGAATAAACTCAACCTCGATATTTTTTTCCCCAGCAATTTTCATGGCTTCTTTTATTCTTTGATCATCTGTATTATATCCCAGTAAGCCTGCTATTAAAGCTAGATTTGTACCGTGCCCTTTATAGGTTTCGGCAAAGGAGCCATGCAAATATATTTCTGCCCTTTTAACAGGCTCCCCTAAGATTATGGCAGCAATTTTTCCAATTCGTACCGCTCCCGCAGTGTGCGAGCTCGAAGGACCTATCATTACCGGTCCAATTATATCAAATATATTTAACCCCATCTTTAAAATATCACCTCTTTGCTAAATAAAAACTATTTTATCAGAAAATTATAAAATTAACAAGACAGGTTTTAATGAACCTGTCTTGTATTATTTGGCTATGCTGACAAATTTAAACTTCAAAACATCTACCAGCCCTTTATCAGTAAGCTTAAGCTCTGGAATAACTGGTAATGACAAAAATGCTAATGTTAATATGGGATCATAGTCCTTTTTAACGCCTAAATTTCTAGCTACTGTTACTATATTTGTGACTTTCTCCTTCACCTCAGCAATAGGCCTATCGGACATTAGTCCAGCAATGGGTAGGGATAAGGACGCTAACACCTTTTTGTCTTTAACAACAGCAATACCTCCGCCCATCTTTTGTACTTCTTCAGCGGCAATTAGCATATCTGAATCACTGGTTCCCACTATTACTAAATTGTGAGAATCATGGGCCATAGTTACGGCGATTGCTCCATCCTGCAAGCCAAATCCCCGCACATAGCCAATTCCTATATTGCCAGTAGCATGATGTCTTTCCACCACCGCTAACTTACATATATCTTGTGCTGGGTCAGCTTCATAGTATCCATTGCTGATATCAAGCTCAGCTTCCCCTTCTCGAGTGACAATCTGATGGGGAAGCAAATCTATTACCCTAATTTTGCTTGAGGTGGCCTTTACCTTAAACTTATCTTCCTGCAAATCTGAAATATTAACAGTATTGCTGACTGTATCAATAGAAGTTACCTTGACTTCGAATGTTGTAGCATTTTTGTTACTAACAAGCTGCCCTTGATGATAAACTTCGTCAATTTGCACATTATTCAAATCTGAAAAAACCACTAAATCAGCTTGATAACCACAGCTGATTGCACCTATCTTAGCTAATTTAAAATATTCCGCCGTGTTAATAGTAGCCATCTGAAAGGCTCGGATAGGATCAATCCCAAATTTTATTGCTTTTCTTACTAAGTCATCAATATGACCTGACTCTATTAAATCCTCTGGATGACGATCATCAGTGACGAATAAGCATCTCCTAGAATTATATTCTGTGATAATTGGTAACAAGTCTACTAGGTTTTTAGTTGCAGAACCTTCCCTGAGCATGATATACATTCCCATCAGCAGCCTTTCTCTAGCTTCCTCTGCACTAATGCACTCATGATCAGACCTAACCCCTGCTGTCACGTAAGCAGCCAGTCCTTTTTCTGCTAGTCCAGGGCAATGCCCATCTACTCTTTTCTCAGCCGCTAATAATAGCTTTTTGAGCATATCCGATTCCCTATTTAACACTGCTGGTACATCCATTAACTCACCTAAGCCAAGTACTCTAGGATGATTCATAAATTCTACTAGATCATCTGCCTTTAACTGACTGCCGCTAGTCTCCAATGAAGTAGCAGGAACACAAGAAGGAAGCATCATAAAAATATTTAGTGGCAGATCTTCACTAGCCTCCAGCATGTATCTAATACCTCTGCTCCCACATACATTGGCAATTTCATGGGGATCAATAACAACCGTGGTTGTTCCTTTAGGAAGGATAGCTTTGGCGAATTCACCTGGAGTAACCATTGAGCTTTCTATGTGCACATGCCCATCAATAAACCCAGGGGCTAAATATTTATTTTGCAAGTCCACTTCTTCCAGCCCATTATAGCCAGTACCAATACCTACAATTATTCCATCTTTAATAGCAACCTCAGCTGGATGAATAACCCCCGCAAAAACATTTACTACCTGGGCATTTTTGAAAACCAAATCAGCCTTTTCATCACCTGTTCCCGCAGCAATAAGTCTAGCCAAACTATTTTCTCCACTCATCTCCATTCCTCCTATCTCCCTAGCTCCCGATTTATTTATTAAATCACACCAGCTCTTTCAGCAATACGAACAATTGCTTTATTACAGTTAGTTTTAATCTCCTTTTCATCAATAGTTGTTAACTGTCTGTTTTCCATTACTATTTTACCGTCTACTATGGTGTATATAACATCTGTACTTTTTGCCTGATAAACTAATTGAGAATATAGGTCTACGGTTTCTGTTGGATTAGTGTGTAAATTATCCAAGTCTATTATAGCAATATCCGCCTTTTTCCCTTCCTCAATACTGCCAATCTCTTTCTCTAGTCCCATTGCCCTAGCTCCACCAAGGGTAGCTAGCTCAAAGACTAAAGGTGCTGGCATACTGGTAGGTCCATGAATAGGCTTCTGGATTAACGCTGCTGTACGCATTTCCACAAATTGATCTAAATTATTGTTGCATGGTGCTCCATCAGCACCAATCGAAACCAAGGCACCTTTTTTCATTAGTTCAGGTACTTTTGCAATCCCCGACGCTAGCTTGAGATTTGAAGAAGGACAATGGGCTACCTTAGTTTTTGACCTTGCTAGAATACCAATCTCTTCATCATTTAACCAAATGCAATGGGCTAAAATAAGGTTAGGTCCTGTTAGACCAATCTTATCAAGATAGATAATGTTTCGCATTCCCCGATCTGCTTCTACTATCTGAATTTCTCCTCGGTTTTCTGATGCATGGGTATGGATGTGTACATCGTATTTTTGTGCTAAATCCCTAACCTCTATCAATAATTTTTCAGTACAGGAAATTACGAATCTCGGTGCAAACCCGTATTTTATACGACCATTGCTGCTGTTATGCCACCTCTCAAGCAACTCTACGCTCTCTGCAATTGACTTGTCGGTATCCTCCATCAAACTATCTGGTACTCCCTGCCCGTAGTCCATCATTACTTTCCCTACAATAGCCCTCATTCCGTTTTCCTTTATGGCAGCTATTGCTTCCTGAGTATGCCGGACCGTTTCCATATCGATAATAGCAGTTGTTCCACCCTTAAACATCTCTCCACAGCCCAGCATGGCAGAATAGTAGATTGAGTCGGAGTCATGGGCGCCTTCTAAGGGCCAAATTTTATTTTTCAACCAATCTAACAGTTCTAAATCGTCTGCTTGACCTCTAAATAAGCTTTGGCATAAGTGAATATGAGTCTGAATTAATCCAGGAATTACAATTTTCCCAGTAGCATCGATTACTTTATCTATAGCTGTACCAGAATCCTCGATATTACCAATTTTACTGATCTTATCACCTTCGATTAATACATCTCCCTTGATAATGTCTCTTTGCTCATTCATTGTCACTATTGTTCCGTTTTTTATTAGAGTTTTCATCAGCTGTCACCTCTCTATTAGATATATATATATATTTTTTATCTATTCATATTATAAAATACCACAAGACACCTTATTTAATTAGGACAAAAAAAAGATCGCCACTACTTCTGACAAAGGGGAAAAGATAAAGACAATTCAAATGTCTTTATCCTCCCCATAGTCAAGTCGAGATGGCGACCCGGTAGAAACTCCTGAACCACTTCTTTCAGGATTATATGAGGCTTTATGTTATAGTAAATTAATGGCTAAAGAAAGCAAATTGAATGATAAATAGCAGTGCCAAAATATACATTACAATACCCACATCTTTGCTTTTGCCAGTTAGCGTTTTTATTAGAGCAAAGGCAGTAAAGCCTACTGCAATACCATTTGCAATACTAAAAGTTAATGGCATCAAAACTAAGGTTAAAAATGCAGGGAAGCTTTCTGTAAAGTCGTCAAATTTAATGTTGACGATATCACTAATCATCAAGATACCAACAATAATCAGAACCGGTGCTGTTGCAAACCCTGGCACTAACCCAACTAATGGAGCAAAAAATAGGGCTAGCAGGAAAAGTATTCCTGTAGTAACAGCTGTTAAGCCTGTTCTACCGCCTTCCTCAATACCAGCAGCACTTTCAATATAAGAGGTAGTTGTACTAGTACCTAAAGCAGCACCAGCCATTGTACCGATAGAGTCAACAGTTAATGCCTTATCCATTCCAGGTACATTTCCGTCTTTATCCATTAAACCTGCTTTACGAGTAACACCCATAAATGTACCT
>JAWSUQ010000092.1:6422-9050 GCA_033549265.1 Bacillota bacterium | reverse complement strand
TATCGCCTCTTCGTGGCGGAATACTTATCATCCTGATTCTATTCTGCTCCGACTGCAGCTTATATTGATGAGTTTGGACTAATTGAACATAAGCTAGCCGTCCCATTAATGTTGCAAAAATAATAGCTATTAAAACTAAATACACCGTCAAGATACGCTGCAGCTTTTTTTGACTCATAAGCCCTCTCCCCCTTCAAGCAGCCTATAATCATATTAGTTATCTAGAGTTAAATTTCCCCTTTGCCACTACATTATAAAATTTCAAGTATAGAAAAGGAGCTAAGCCAATATTATACAAAGCGATAGGAAAAATGGTCCGCCAAAAATTCTCTCCAAAAGCCAGCGGAATTCCAGCAATCCCTAACAGGATCAGGTTTAAATAACCACTAATTATGGATGCCAGGAGCACTAGCAAGCCTGGAGCAATCAGATTTTCTTTATATATTTTCCCTTCAGTTAGACCTACTAGAAAGCCTATGGTCATCTTAATTAAAGCATTTAAGCCAATAAATCTCCCCACAACTAAATCCTCTAATAAACCATAGCAAAAGCCAAGAACCGCTCCATGTCGATGACCTCTAATAAAAGAAAAAAATACCACCGCAATCAGCAGTAAGTCGGGCTTTACGCCAGCAATAGCCAAATAGCTAAAAACTGTAGACTGTAGCACGAGGGAGACAAGAGCCAATAGGAAAAGTCCTACATAAATCATATTACTCCTCCTCTTGCTCAAATTCTTCATTATACTCCTGATCTAGCTCATCAATATAGTCTATTAATGGCAACACTATTACCTCTTCTAACCGATCAAAGTCCACGAAGGGCTGTACAATAGCATATTTCAGTAATCCATTGGGCTCTAGCCGCATTTCAGTGACATAGCCAATGCGTAAGCCTTTAGGAAAAAGTCCATGTAATCCAGAGGTTATGACAACCTGGTTTGGTCTAGAAACTGTATCATGGGGCAGATAGACAAGCTGCAACCGACCGGTTCCATCTCCCATGCCTTCAGCTACACCCGGGGTCCTCGAAATCTGCAGCATACCCCCTACTGCCCCGTCGCGATCAAGGATAAGCAACACTTGAGCAGTGTTTGGAGTGACACTAATAACCCTGCCCACTAAACCCGCGGGGGCTACCACAGCCATATTCCTCTGTATTCCATTATTTCTCCCTTTATCGATAGTAATAGTTTGGAGCCAATTACCGGCGGAGCGGCCAATCACCTTAGCGGGCACCCCACCTTCCCCGTAGCTTTCATAAAGACTTTCTCTGAATTCCAGCAAATTGCGCAGGCGGAAATTTTCTAGCCTTGCCTCCTCCAAAATGTTCAACTCTTCACTTAACCGAGCCAGCTCTGCCTTTAATCTTTCATTTTCCTCTTGTGTCTGTCTGTAATTTCCTATGGCACCTATGTTTTTGCTGAAATTTTCCACAACAGCACTAGCCCCGCTCTGCAGCGGGGCTAATAACTCTTGTAATATTTCTTCAACTGGACTAAGGTTCATCCTCTCCACAGCAGTAAACCTAATTACGCCGATTAGAACCAGAACGGCCGCCACAGTCCAGAACAGTTTTTTTCGACCACTATTCCTGGACATTTCCCCCACGCCTTTCTATCCTAACTTCTTCTCGCTGGTACTAATACTCTTTTTAATACATCAATATTTTCTAGGACTTTCCCTGTACCTAGGGCTACCGCCGCCAGTGGCTCTTCAGCCAAATGCACAGGCATTCCCGTTTCTTCGCTAATTAACTCATCAATTCCTCTTAACAAGGCACCGCCACCGGCTAAGACAATGCCGCGATCCATTATATCTGCTGCCAGTTCAGGTGGCGTCTTTTCTAAGCAGATCTTAATTGCATCTAAAATAGCATTTACTGGCTCCGTTAAGGCGTCTTGAATTTCCTTAGCTGTAATCACCACAGTTTTTGGTAATCCTGTTACTAGATCTCGGCCCCGAACGTCATAGGTCTCCTCAACCATAATTCGCTCTGGGAAATAAGCAGAACCAATTTTTATTTTTATCTCTTCAGCGGTACGCTCTCCTATCATTAGATTATATCTGCGCTTAATGTGACTAATAATAGCATCATCCATTTCATCCCCTGCGATCCTAATGGACCTGCTTGTTACTATTCCCCCTAAAGAAATGATAGCTACTTCAGTAGTCCCTCCACCAATATCTACTATCATGCTGCCTGTAGGCTCATGGACTGGTAGTCCGGCACCAATAGCTGCAGCCATAGGCTCCTCTATCAAGTAAGCCTCTTTGGCTCCTGCCTGTAATGCAGCCTCTTTGACAGCCCTTTCTTCTACAGGAGTTACGCCTGAAGGGACACAAATCACTACTCTAGGTTTGAAAAGCAGAGTTTTCTTGTTAAGCGTCTTGGTAATAAAATAGCGGAGCATACTCTGAGTAATATCAAAATCTGCAATTACTCCATCCTTCATTGGTCTAATAGCAACTATATTTCCTGGCGTTCTTCCTATCATCTGCTTAGCCTCTAATCCTACTGCCAGTACCTCATTTGTATCTCTTTGAATCGCCACCACTGATGGTTCTCTTAGGATGATACCTTTCCCCTTAACGTGAACCAATGTGTTAGCTGTACCTAAGTCTATTC
>JAWSUQ010000092.1:0-6412 GCA_033549265.1 Bacillota bacterium | reverse complement strand
ATATCTTTTGCAAAGACCATAATATATATATTGCTCCTTCCTTATCATATACCACAATTATATTTTAGATTGATAATTCAAGCAACATGGACATTTTTCCAGCTACATCATTCCCTTTTCCTTTAAACTTAAAAACCGCTTGCCACCAACGATTAAGTGATCCAAAACCTCTATTCCCAATAGCTGTCCACATTCTATTAGCCTTTTAGTTACAGCAATGTCTTCTGGACTTGGACTGGGATCGCCGCTGGGATGGTTGTGAACTAATACTAAGGCAGCGGCACTTTTCTTTAAAGGACTTTTAAAAACCTCTCGGGGATGCACAATAGAGGAGTTCAAGCTGCCAATAGATACTGTCTCCATAGCGATAACCTGATTTTTAGTGTTAAGCATTAATGTTCTAAAATGCTCCCTGTCAAGGTAGCGCATCTCCTCCACCACTAACGCTGCTGCATCCTGGGGAGACCTTATTACAGGTCGATGCTCTCCTGATAATGTATTGATTCTTTTAGCCAACTCGATAGCTGCCTTAATTTGACATGCTTTGGCAGGACCTACTCCTTTTTCCAACTGGATTTCTTCAACGGTGGCGTTTATCAGCTCTCCTAAGCCACCGGGCTTACCTAATAATCGTTGTGCTAGAGAAATAGCTGATTCGTCTCTACTGCCAGACCCTATAATGATAGCTAACAGCTCACTAGTAGGCATTACATCTGCACCTAATGAAATAAGCCGTTCTCTTGGTCTCAGCTCTAGAGGAAGATCCTTAATAGTACAGCTGTATTTAACTGGACTACTTATATTCATTTTTCCCACCACCGACCTTAACAATACTTGTTAAAGTATTTTTAATCCAAAATCCTGTTCCAAAATCCCCGCTAATCTAGTAATCGGAAGTCCAACCACATTAAAAAAGCAGCCATTAATGCTTGATACTAGTAATCCTCCCTTGCCTTGAATGCCATATGCTCCTGCTTTGTCAAAAGGCTCACCAGTACCGATATAGTTATCGATAGTTTCTTCAGTTAACTGGCGAAACAACACCTTAGTTTCCTCCCAGACTGCCACTTGCTTCTGACTCTTGACATCAATCACAGCAACTCCAGTGATAACCTGATGTTCTTTCCCCGATAGCTGAGAAAGCATTTCCTTGGCCTGGAGACTAGACTCTGGTTTGCCTAAAATTTTATTCTCTAATAATACTATAGTATCTGCTCCTATTACTAGGCCCTCTTCCAGTTCGTTTACTACCGCTTGAGCTTTTTCCAGGGCTAACTGGCTAACTCCTAGAGGAGGGTTATCATCTGCTATTATTTCAGGGATGCTTTTGCTCATTATGGCAAACTCTAATCCCATTAATTCCAATAACTCTTTTCTCCGAGGTGATTTAGAGGCTAAGATAATTTTATGCAAACTACAATCTACTCCTCTCAATAATCGTAGATTTTCCTGCAGCCAAATATAGGATAGATGGCAGGTTTACTCCTGCCATTAACCTTAATTCAGTTACATTTAACAACTTTTCTTTTTAGGGTTGCTAAAAGCTGCAAAAATTATAACCTACGGTAGGCTAAGTACGCTAAAAAGAATCCAAGAATGCTGGCAACATTTAACTTTAACGTAAAGCCAATAGTAAAAGTTAAAACAACTAAATCGATTGTTGTTGCAGGGAAACCAAGAGCTTTGCTTTCTTTTAGAAAAGGCATTAATCCGCCTAGGGCATCTCCTAGCAGACTACCGATTAATGCTCCAACTAAAAGCAGTATCAATAACATGCCAATGCTCCTTTTACTACCATAACCTCTCATTTGGCCACCCCCTAACACCTTATGTTAATTGACCTTTGTCATATTTCGCTATTTTTAGCTAAATACCTGCCTCAATAATAGCTATTTGCCAATTCTTCGGGCAATTGTTTTGAGCTGCTGAAGATTGCTACACTCCCACAAAGCAGTACAGTATTTGGCATATAGAGACATGACTGAGTCATCGTGATTCCAAAGTTCTCTCGGCTGAGGGTTGAGCCACCATAAATTAGCACTATTCTTAGCAATTTTTGCTAGGGATTCAATTTCTGGAGGGCGATAATTATTTTTTGCATCACCCAAAATGATGACATTTGTTTTGGGTGTCAATAAGTCTAGATACTTCTGATCAAAAATCCGAAATACTCTGCCAAAATCTGAAAAGCCGCTAGTAGAGGTTGTGGCTTTTACAGTTAATCTCTCAATAGCTTCCTCTAGGCTATAGCTTTTAAAATACTTTGACACCTCTTCAATATTGTCTATAAAGACAAATGATCTGATTTTATTGTAGGATTGTTCCATAGAGTAGACCAGCAATAGCATGAAAGCACTGTAGGCTACTACTGAGCTGGATACATCGCATAAGAGCAACAGATTTGGCCGGGCTACTTTATGCTTTCGATAGCTTAGCTCTAGCGGCACTCCATTGCCTTTAATACAGCTTTTAAGACTTTTTCTTAGGTCAATTTTCCCCCTGTTGCTGCGTTTCCAAAGTCTATTTTTAGCCGTGGCCAGCTTTTTGCCAATCTCAATCACTTCACGCTTCATTATTTTCTGCTCAGAGTCTGTTAGCCTACCCATATTTTTTTCTTTAATATTAAATAGCCTATTTACTTCCATTAACGATTGATGGTCATTTCGCTCTATAAGCTCTCCCACCACACCCTGCTGCAGGATTAGCTCAAGCTTAACCCAGCAGGCTTCCCAACTGGCGGCTTCCTTGAAGGATACATCATTCTTTAGCTTTTCTAGGGTATGCTTTTCCATATGCCAATCTAGGATTAGCTTAGCTCTAGCCAGCAACTCCTCACCGGACCCAGCATGCTCTTTAGCTTGCTTGACAGCAGCTTGAATTAATTCCCCTGCCTGGTGGTAGTCCCCAACTCTGATCAAAGCGGCCAGCTTTTGGTTTTTCCCATCTGTACCACTAGCTGCTAGCCCTTTGCCATCTCCACTTCCTCCAGGGGCAAATTCAAACATGTCCGGCTCAGCAGGCTGCCGATTTGAGGAGGGGAATTTCGAGGAGCTATTAAAATAGCTATCATATACCAAATCAAAGAAGGGATGGTCCTTTGCATCCTTAATAAAGATAGCCTTCACTATAGATTTAAGCTCTATTGGCTGAGATTGATGCGCTAATAGCTCAAGGCTCTTTAATAATAACAGCTGCTCATCTGTAGATATATTGAAGCCCAATCGACGCAACAGATTAGTAAAATTAATTAGCTCTTCCATTGATTTCACCAGGCTAGGCCAACAGTATATTTAGCTTGTTAAGGATTTTATTGGCATCGTCATTATGCTTCAAAATAAAGGAAATAGTATCAGCAATTGTTTGCTTAGATAAAGCACCAACCCCTAAGAGAATTAAAGCCTTTGACCAATCAATAACCTCAGCAATACTTGGTGGTCGATGTAGGTCCTGCTGGCGCAAGGAATTACTAAATGCTATTATTTCCTTGGCAAGCTGAAGGTTTAACTGAGGACATTTTAGCTTTAGAATCTCTAGCTCTCGCTCGGCCTTTGGGTACTCTAAATATACGTGAACACATCTTCTTTTAAGGGGTTCAGACAGCTGTCTTGTGCCATTGCTGGTGATAAAAACTGCCGGCTTTGTTTTTGCTTCAACCGTTTTAAATTCTGGAATAGTAACTGTATATTCTGATAGCAGCTCTAATAGTAGTGCCTCAAATTCTTCATCGCTCTTATCTATCTCATCTATTAACAGGGTCGCTTTTTCAGAGCTCATAATTGAGCTTAATAAAGGTCTGGGCAACAGAAACTCCTGGCTGTAAATTTTTCCTTTCAGCTTGTCCCAATTTTCTTTATCTTTTGCTAGGGCTTGAATAAAAAGCAACTGCTTTTGGTAATCCCACTCATAAAGAGCTTTAGATTCATCTAGCCCTTCATAACATTGTAGGCGATAAAAACTATGGCTGTATGCTTTGGCAAATTTTTTGGCCAACTCAGTCTTACCCACCCCTGGAGGCCCTTCAATCAAAACTGGCCGATCTAGGTTTACAGCTAAAAAAATAATAGTTGCTATTTTTTCCTCTAGCAGATATTCCTGTTGATAGAACTTTTCCTGCAGCTCCGCTACGCTTGTTACTACCAAGCTATTGGAATTCATAAATAGAGCCTCCTTAAAGTTTGCTTTGAACTGGGTAAAAAATAAACCGCCTATTGGCGGTTTAGTATAATTAATCTCGTTTCATTACTAGATTAAATGTCAGAACCTCTAAATTTACTGAAAGGTCAACATTCCGTACTTCAATATGGGGTGGAACATTAATAACTTTAGGGGCAAAATTCAAGATAGCATTAACTCCCGCTTCAATCATGATATTGGCAATTTCCTGACAGTAGTTGGCCGGTACTGTGATAACCCCGATCTCTACCTTTTGGTCTCTTATCACCCTAGTTAAATTAGCTATAGGTTGAATAGTAATGCCGCCTATTTCTGTTCCTATCTTACTCTCATCATTGTCGAAAATACCGCTAACTACAAAGCCTCTCTCAGTAAATCCCTTGTACATAGACAAAGCAGTTCCTAAGTTACCCGCTCCTACGATTACGATAGGCCACTTATGATTCAATCCAAGAATTTTCATAATATGCCCATGTAATTCCTTGACGTTATAGCCTACACCTCTGGTTCCGAACTCTCCAAAGTAGGCTAAATCCTTTCGCACTTGTGCAGGGCTTACTCCTACACCCTCAGCAATTTCACCGGAAGAAATAGTAATAACTCCTTTTTGGTCAAGCTGATGTAGGTATCTTGAATAAACAGATAGTCGAATAATTGATGCCTCAGGAATTTTGAAAGTTTTCAAGTATTTAACCTCCTTAATCGTTACACTTTACACATATAACTAATAATAACATAACATTAATAGTTAGACAATCATAAAATGTACAAAATTTCAGCAAATTTAAGTAATTTGCGATTATTTTGGGTACTTAGTAAAAATTTACTTTTATTCAGCCCCCAGCTTGTTGTCTAATAAAAATTGCCTTGCTTCTGCAACCATGTACAAGGAACCGGTAATACAGACAAGATCATCCCGATTAGCAGCAGCGATGCCTTGCTCTACTGCTTGGTGTATTTCCTCAATTACCTCTACTTGGCTACAGTATTGGGATGCGAAGGAAGCCAGCTCCTGCCATTGACCTGCCCTGGGGCTATTGGGCTTAGTAACAATTATTTTTTTTGCTAAAGGCGCCAGCATTGCCACCACTTTTTCCCGTTCTTTATCCGCCAGCATTCCCATCACTAAGACTATTTCTTTGTCAGAAAAGCTTTCCTTTAAGGCTTCAACTAGCACCTCTACCCCAGCCGTATTATGGGCACCATCTATCATTATGGTAGGATTGCTGCTGAAGAGTTCCATGCGAGCAGGCCATTTCACCCCTTTAAATCCTACTCTAATCTGGTCTTCACCTATCTTATAGCCGTAGTATTCCTCTAGAGTATGCAGGACCAATAAGGCAGTAGCGCTATTTAGAAGCTGATGCTCACCAAGTAAGGGCAGCTGTAAATCTGCTATAGCCCTGCCAGGAAGCTTGATATCAAAGGTTTGCCCCATTAGCGATTTTGATTTGACACTAATAGCAGTTTCCTCTTGGACTATGTAGAGAGGCGCATCCTCTTGGACACATTTTGCTTTTACCACAGGTAAGGCCTCAGGATGATCAATAGCAGTCACCACAGGTCGCTTCTTTTTGATAATACCTGCTTTTACTGTAGCGATTTCCCCTATCGTATCTCCCAGGTAATCCATATGTTCTAAGGAAACGTTAGTGAGAACTGATATTAATGGATCTACTACATTAGTAGAGTCAATGGCACCACCTAAGCCTACCTCCAGGACGACTATGTCCACTCGACGACGATGAAAATATAAGAGCGCCATGGCTGTATTAACTTCAAATTCAGTAGGGTGCTCGTACCCTTCATTCACCATCTGAGTAAATAGCGGCATTATTTTTGATAAGAGCTCAGCAAATTCCTCTTGGGGAATATCAATACCATTTATCTTTATCCGCTCTGTATATTCATGTAGGTGAGGGGAGGTAAACACCCCCACCTGCAGCCCAGTAGCCTTCAGTACACTGGCAAGAATAGCACTGGTACTGCCTTTGCCGTTTGTACCGCCTACATGAATCACTTTAAGATCCTTTTC
This sequence comes from Bacillota bacterium, assembly GCA_033549265.1. Classification (GTDB taxonomy): domain Bacteria; phylum Bacillota; class Desulfitisporia; order Desulfitisporales; family JAWSUQ01; genus JAWSUQ01. Next base: position 204 of record JAWSUQ010000092.1, on the reverse strand, counting down.
TGGGTTGCCCAATAACTCCAATAGCCTTTCAATTCGTTGGAGACCTAAATTAAAGCCAAACTTAGTTAATTGGTGCATTTTGTCTATGGCCTGCTGGTAATTCAACCTAGTCACTCCTTTTGTTAATCTGACATAACTTGGCTAGCTCTGCACAAGTTCAACTAAGCCAACAAGTTGGCAAGTTTCACTCTGAGTCTCCCGCTT